>NZ_JCAMRN010000059.1:0-24294 GCF_059620965.1 Geobacter sp. PheSNFMC | reverse complement strand
CCGACACCATCGTCGGCACCGATTCCCACACCACCATGGTCAACGGCCTGGGAGTCGGGGGGTGGGGGGTGGGGGGAATCGAGGCGGAAGCGGCGCTCCTGGGCCAGCCCTGCTCCATGCTGATCCCCCGGGTGGTGGGGTTTCGGCTCGCGGGAAGGCTGCCTCCCGGGGCAACGGCAACGGACCTGGTCCTCACGGTCACCCAGATGCTTCGCAAGAAGGGGGTGGTCGGCGCGTTCGTGGAGTTCTTCGGTCCGGGGCTCGCCTCGCTCACGGTTGCCGACCGCGCCACCATCGGCAACATGGCCCCCGAGTACGGGGCGACCATCGGAGTTTTCCCGGTGGACGAACAGACGCTCGACTATATGCGTCTCACCGGCAGGGCCGCTCTGGTACCCCTCATCGAAGCCTATTTTCGGGAGCAGGGCCTGTGGTACGGTCCCGACCAGCCGGAGCCGTGGTACTCGGACACCATCGAGCTGGATCTCGGCACCGTGGAGCCGTGTGTGGCCGGCCCTTCCCGCCCCCAGGACCGGATACCCCTCGCAGAGGTGCGCGGCTCATTCCGGAAATCCCTGGCCGGACTCATGCAGAACGAGGCGGCCCGCATCGACCGGAGCATCCTGGATTGCTGGCTCGGCGACGGGGGGGCTCCCCGCTATGTGGCCCCGGAGCTTTCCATCGCCCCGCCGGACGAGAAGCTCGGCCCACTGGAGCGGTGCGTGCCGGTCAGGCAGCCCGACGGCGTGGCCTACAACCTCTGCCACGGCTCCATCGTGATTGCCGCCATCACCAGTTGCACCAATACCTCGAACCCGTCGGTCCTCATGGCCGCCGGGCTCCTTGCCAGAAATGCCGTGCAGCGGGGCCTGCAGGTCAAACCGTGGGTAAAGACCAGCTTTGCCCCGGGTTCACGGGTTGTGACCGATTATCTCGCCTCCGCCGGACTCATGGCATACCTGGAAGGGCTGCGCTTCCATCTGGTGGGCTTTGGCTGCACCACCTGCATCGGCAACAGCGGGCCGCTCCCCGACCATATCGCCCAGGCCGTTGTGGACGGCGGCCTCGCCGTGGCGGCGGTCCTGTCGGGAAACCGCAACTTCGAGGGGCGGATCAACAACTACGTCCGGACAAACTACCTTGCCTCGCCCCCCCTGGTGGTAGCCTATGCCCTGGCCGGCAACATCGCCATGGATCTTACCCGCGATCCGGTCGGCGTCGATCCGAACGGCCAGCCGGTCTACCTCAAGGATATCTGGCCCGCCGACGAGGAGGTTGCCGAGCTGGTGCGCCGCCACGTCACGCCGGAGCACTTCAGCCGCGGCTACGCCGATATCCTGCGGGGCAACGGGGCCTGGGAGGAGCTCCCCGTTCCCGCGAGCGAACTGTACCAGTGGGAGGAAACATCCACCTATCTCAAGGAGCCGCCGTTTTTCGCCGATGCCACTGCCGTGCCGGCGCCGGTCGACGATATCCGTGGCGCCCGGGTGCTGGCGCTCCTGGGAGACTCGGTCACCACCGACCACATCTCCCCGGCCGGCGCCATCGCCAGGGAGTCACCGGCCGGCCGCCATCTCGTCTCCCTGGGGGTGAAGCCCGAAGACTTCAACTCCTACGGCTCCCGGCGCGGCAATCACGATGTGATGGTCCGGGGGACCTTTGCCAACGTCCGGATCAGGAACCTCCTGGTGCCGGGTGTCGAAGGGGGGATGACGAACTACTTCCCGCAGGGGCAGGACCAGGGAGAGACGATGCCCATCTACGACGCTGCCATGCGCTACCAGCAGGACGGCATTCCCCTCATCGTCGTGGCCGGCGCCGAGTACGGCACCGGATCGTCCCGGGACTGGGCCGCCAAGGGGACCAGGCTCCTGGGGGTCCGCGCGGTGATCGCGCAGAGTTTCGAGCGGATCCACCGCTCCAACCTGATCGGCATGGGGGTGCTGCCGCTCCAGTTCATGGTGGGCGAAAGCCGCGAGACCCACGGCCTCACCGGACTGGAAACCTTTGATGTCGAGGGGCTTTCATCCCTTGTTCCCGGGGGCACGATTCGGGTCAGGGCCTTGAGCGCCGACGGCAGCGTCAGGGAATTCCCGGTGCTGGTCCGCATCGACACCCCCAACGAGCTCGATTATTACCGTCATGGAGGGATTCTTCCCTATGTGCTGCGCCAGGCGTTAGACTGAAAATAAATCAATAGGGTCCTTGTCCATGTGCACTCAATGATGGTGAGCAGTTTCCGGCGCGGTCCCATTTAATGCAATGTATGCCGCTGCCATGAATCGTGCTCATTTTTCACCTCTCGCACGGCATCCGGAGCTCTTTCCAGACCATGGGATGGAGCGCGCCCCAGTTACATGAAAGCAGGCATAGCAACAGACAGTGGTGCTGCTTTTGGGCTATGCGCCACTCCCCTCTCCATCATGTCTGGTTTACTGAAAGGCCGGCCGGGCATCATTCCGTCGAGGCGGCCGCAAGACGCTGGCGACACGCTGTCTTTTCCCGTTTCACTGTCCCGACAAAAAAGGAGAACGCGGCAATGAAGAAACTGGATGCGAAAATGCTGGAGGAACTTGGTGAGAGCGCATACCGGGAACTGGTGGCTGTTTATTGCAAGCTGCGCGACTTGAAGACGTCCATTACCCGGATGCACGATGACTACGTCGCGCAGGCCGTGCCGCCGGAATTGAACAGGGTGCAGGCAATCCGCCTGATCGTTGATGAGGCGTTTGACGACTTGGATCGATACCTGCGCCCCCAATGTGATCCTGATTCTGCCTATAGAACCGTGGAGCGTGATGAATGAGCGGAAGGCAGATCACTATGCAACTCGGCTGTATGGCCATTCCGCCGCGACAGGCCGATAAACGAGCTGTTGGCGGCGGAGCGGATTGAAACAACCGGATTCATCGAAATGTCACGGGGAGGGTCTGAATGATGGATGAATTGGGAATCTCTGCTGATGAAGTGAAATCCCGCATGAAAAGCGGAGAGGAGCTGTTTTTCGTAAACCTGCAACATCACCAAGACTGGGATCTGGCTGTCATGAAAGTCCGGGGTGCCCTACGCGTGCCAGATGACAGGCTGGAACAGCATTTCGCCGAAATACCCCGCGACCGGCCACTCATTGTCTACTCGACCTGTCCGGGGGATGAGCCAAGCCTGCGGGCCGCGCGGTTCCTTCAGCAGCATGGCTGGAATGATGTTCACTTCTTGATCGGTGGTTTCAATACGTATTGCGAGGCAGGGCTACCAGTGGAGGATGTGGGCACGGGAAGTACATCAAAGAAACTCAGGGGGCTCTGATGGCTCACGCGGACAAGGTCTGAATGCCGATCTCTCCCCACCGTCCAAATCCCGTAGCTTATCGCCGATGCGTTGACGGAACCATTCCGGCAAATGGTTACACCTCAGGGTACAGTGGCAGGGAGCCAGATGCAAAGCACTGCTTTGGAGGGGACAGACGACAAATTGACGGGCGCCCGACAGCGAGGGCAAAGGAGGAGCTCCGTATGGAAAACTGCAGAACGAACGAGGTGTTGTCGGAACAGATAGCGATAATTCAAGAATTCGCACAGAAATTGGATACGAATGACTTGAGCCAACTGGAAGCAAACCTTGCGGAGATAGAAATGGCGCTGAACAGGCTCACTGAATTCATGGCATATCTCCCCAAGTAGGCTTGTTATACCTTGGACGGCTTGCATTCCCTGGGTGGGCGGTCCAGGCAGAAGAGCCGGCCAGTTGGCGCCCGCCCGGACTCCGCACTTCCCATCTGATTGGCTTGCGCAACCGGTTCCCGCGCCTCTCGACCCGGCAGCCGCGACCTGCCTCATGGGCGGCAGATACGCCTCACAACCCGATAATCCTTTTCCGGAGAGCAAACAATGATGGCAATGACCTTAAGGACATGGGTGCGAGCTGAGTTGGAAACCGTCTGGGCCGTTGTTTCGGACAGCGTTGAGAACCCGCAGAGGTATATGTCGGATGTGGAAGCGGTCAGGGTATTGGAACGGCTTCAAGGTGGAACTATCAAGGAACTCACGATACGTGGCATGGAGTCCGCGCCCGGCTGCTTTGATTTTTTCGTGCTCGAAAGGGGAACCCTGAAGGAGGTAAAAAGCACGGAAAGCGACTACGTGCGCGTCTCCGGAGTGTTTGACTCCTTTGTGTTTGAACGCTCAATCACCAGAGAGGTCACGGTGCGGGGCGTGCCTTACAGGGAAAGGATTCGGATAAGCAACAAGGAGCGGAAAATTCACCGCGAGCTGATCGACCATCCCACCTGTTCCGGGAAGATAATCGTAAAAGCGGTTCCGAGCTCCGTGCAGAACCCCATGGCTCCTGTTGATCTACAATTCTTTCTGGAACTGGACTCCATGAACGGGTCGAAAGAGGAACAAGAAGAGATGGCCGCAGAGATCAGGAAAGAGCAACAGCGGCTTAAGGAGAAGGCCGAGGAGCTGGAAACGAATGTTTTAAGGAGTGAAGGCCAACCGGCCTTGCATTAGCGATTGCCATGCAACCGGCAATTCCTTAACCAAGCCGGATCAGGAGGACAAGATGACAAAGGCACCATGGGTTGACAAGGAAGAATGCATAAGCTGCGGGCTCTGCGTGAACAACGTTCCCGGCGTGTTCCGCTTCGATGACGAAAACAAGGCGGAATGCTACGACCCCAACGGCGCGCCTGAGGACGATATCCAGGGTGGCGCCATTGATGCCTGCCCGGTTTCGTGCATCAACTGGAGTACCGAGCCCGACTACCTGAGGAGCTTTGCCTGACGGAGTCTGGCGCTGTCCTGCACCGGCACTGCCCCGAGGAATGGAATGCTCCGTCCCGGTGGATTTATCGTGCCGGATCCATGGGAGAAAAGGAGGAAACCGCATGCAGTTTGCCGCAAAGCTCACCGAAGTCCCCCTCTGGGGCAAGAAGCTCGTCACCGTCAACGGTGAAGAGGTGGTGCTGATCAACGACAAAGCAACGATATTCGCCTGCGAGAATTATTGCCCCCACCAGGGAAGCCCGATGCTGGTGGGAATCGTCAAGAACGGGGTCATCTCCTGCCCGCGGCACGGCTGGCACTACGATCTGGCCAGCGGCGCCAGCACCGATCATCCCGGCTATACCCTGAAAACCTACCGGGTCGAGGTGGTCGGCGACGACATCATGATCGATACGGCAGCCGAATCCGATTGAAGGGAGTGCGATGGGATTGAGATGGGTCTGAGATTGTGATCGTTACCGTAACCATACTGGCACTGGCATCCCTCCTGTTCATATCAGGGATCATCCGCCCGGATCTCGTTGCCGTCAGTGCGTTGATTCTTCTCATGCTCTTCGGCATCCTGACGCCGGACGAAGCGCTGTCCGGCTTCTCCAGCCCGATTGTCATGATGATGATCGGCCTGTTCGTCGTGGGTGGCGGCATATTTCAGACCGGCCTGGCAAAGCAGGTGAGCAGGAGGCTGCTGAAGCTGGCCGGGACGAATGAGACGACTCTCCTGATCATGGTGATGGTTGTGACGGCGGCATTCGGCACCACGGTAAGCAACACGGGCACGGTGGCGGTGTTGATGCCCATCGTGGTCAGCCTGGCCACGAGCGCCCGCATCAACCCGGGCAGACTGCTGATGCCGCTGGCCTTTGCCAGCAGTTTTGGCGGCACCCTGACGCTCATCGGCACACCGCCAAACCTGGTGATTCAGGAGACGCTCGTCAGCGCGGGTTACGGGAAGCTGTCCTTCTTTTCATTCACGCCGATCGGGCTGGTCGGTTCCATGGTCGGGATTGTCAGCCTGCTCTTCCTGCGCCGGTTCCTGCCGAGGAATGAGGCGGGCAAGAAGACGCGCAGCGGGCGCTCGCCCGGCGAGCTCGCCCGGAAGTATCAGCTCTCGGACAACCTGTTCCGGGCAAAGGTGGGAGCAACATCCTCCGTTGCATCGAGAACTCTGAGCGAATTGAATATCTCGGCCCGGTTTGAAGTGAATATCATCGAGATCCGGCGTAAAACATCTGCAAGGAATCAATTCCTCAAGACGATCGACCAAGAGATTGCCGGACCGGCTACGGTGCTTGAGGAAGGGGACATCCTGTATATCCACGGCACATTCGATCAGGTGCGGCGGGTTACGAAGGAGTATGGCCTGATTCTGCTGGATCATCAGGTTCCCGAGGACAGACAGCCGGCCGGCGCTGAGCAGTACGCGACCGCGAAGATCGGCATCGCCGAGGTCATGCTGACTCCCGGCTCGAACCTGATCGGCAAGCTGGTCGAGCAATCCGGGTTTCGCGAGAAATACCGGGTAAACATCCTGGGAATCCAGAGGAAGGACCGCTTGCTGCTGCATAACCTGAAGGGAGAGAAGATGCTCTTCGGTGACGCCCTGCTTGTCCAGGGCACCTGGAAGGACATCGCCCTGCTTTCCGCCGAGCAGGCCGATTACGTTGTCATAGGTCAGCCGGCCGAAGAGTCGCGCAGGGTTACCATGGACAACAAAGCGCCCATTGCCGCGGGAGTCATGCTGCTGATGGTGCTACTGCTGGTCACCGAGCTTATTCCGGCGGTTGTCTCGGTCATGATTGCAGCGGTGCTGATGGTGCTGCTGGGCTGCGTTCGCACCATGGAGGACGCATACAAAACCATCAATTGGGAGAGCATTCTCCTGATCGGCGGCATGCTTCCGATGTCGACCGCCATCGAGAAGACCGGCGCCGCCGAACTTCTGTCGAACAGCCTGGCAAGCTCCCTGGGCAGTTATGGGCCGGTCGTGCTGCTTGCGGGGGTATATGTCACGACATCCGTGTTCACATTATTCATCAGCAATACGGCATGTGCGGTGCTGCTCGCCCCGATCGCGCTGAACGCAGCGGTCCAGCTCGGCGTCAGTCCCTACCCGTTCATGTTCGCTGTCTCGATTGGAGCCAGCATGTGCTTTGCATCGCCATTCTCGACGCCTCCCAACGCGCTCGTCATGTCGGCCGGCCGCTATACATTCGGTGATTATATAAAGGTAGGGCTGCCCCTTCAGGTTGTCATGGGGATAGTGATGGTTTCGGTTCTGCCGCTTTTCTTCCCGCTGTGAGCCGTGGAGAGAGCCGGGCAAATCTGTCCGAACCTTTGGAGGCGATCAGATGAAAACGGTAATACTTGGCGGAGTAGCCGGCGGGCTGTCCGCCGCCAGCCAGATCAAGCGCGCGGATCGGGATGCAGAGGTGATTGTCCTGGAAAAGTCGGGCGATCCTTCCTACGCCGCGTGCGGCATGCCCTACAACCTCTTCTTCAAGGATACGCCGGTGGAAGCTCTCTATGCCCTGAGCCTCGACACGATCCGGAACGGACGCGGCATCGACTACCGGCTCCGCCATGAAGCTGTCGCCATCGATCCCCTGCGGCAGGAGGTTACGGTTGTCGACCATGAGCAGAACCGGGAGTACCGCGAACGCTACGACTTCCTGGTCTATGCCACGGGCAACCGGCCCGCGCCCCTTCCCCTGCCCGGATTCGATGATCCGGCGGTCTGCTACTTCAAGACCCTGGACGACACGAGGCGGGTCAAACGTCTGATCCATGACCAGGCACCAGCCTGTGCGATTCTGGTGGGGGCCGGGTATACCAATCTGGAGGTGGCCGACGTCCTCTACAACATGAGGATCCGGCCGGTTATCGTGGAAAAGGCCCCGGCGATCCTCCCCGCCTTTGCAGCGGAGATCCGGGACAAGGTGATGGAGAAGATTGCTGAAAAAGGGATCGAATTCCACGCCGGCGTGGACGTCCAGGGGAAGGAAGGCGCCACGGTGCGGACCACGGCAGGCGATTTCGACGCCGGTCTCGTGGTCGTTGCCATCGGCGTGAAGCCGAACACCGGCCTCTTCGCCGCGGCCGGGGGCGAGCTCGGGGCTGCCGGAGCCGTCAAGGTAGACCGCTTCCTGCGCACGAGCCTCCCCGGCGTCTTTGCCGCCGGAGACTGCGCAGAGCACTATGTCCGCCAACTGGGGAGGAACAGCTACATGCCGCTCGGCCCCGTGGCCAATAAACAGGGGCGTCTTGCGGGCAACAACATAGCCCGCCACGATGCCATGACGATGTTTCACGGCATCGATCAGACCGCGGCGTTCAAATTTTTCGACCTGACGGTTGCCACAACCGGCCTCAACGAACGACAGCTTCAGGAGATGGGCCAGGAGTTCAGAAAAATCCACGTGGACACACCGACGAGGGGATCATTCCCCGGCGGAGGCACCATGCGGACCGTGCTTCTGTTCGAGAGGGGAACCGGCCTGCTCCTCGGCGGCCAGATGGTGGGACAGGATGTGGTGGCGAAACGGCTCGACGTCCTTGCCGCCGCCGTGTACAAGCAGATGACCGTTTTCGAGCTGGCAGAGCTCGACCTGAGCTATGCGCCTCCCTACGCACCGGTGTGGGACCCCCTCCTCATTGCGGCGAACCAGGCGGTCAAGGCCGTGTGACCTGATGTCTGGACAGTAAAGGACGAGCCGTCATGGACATCGCGACAGAGTCCCCACCCCTGACCATATACACCGTGGGTCATTCCACGCGCAGCCTGGAGCAATTCGCCGGGCTGTTGCGGGTCCACGGCATCAGGCAGCTCGTGGACGTGCGCACCATCCCCCGCTCGCGGCACAACCCCCAGTTCAATCGCGACACCCTGAGCGCATACCTTCGTAACCGTCGCATCGGCTACCGGCACATGAAGGAGCTGGGAGGATTGCGGCACCCCCGGGCCGATTCGCCCAACATGGGGTGGCACAACGCCTCTTTCCGGGGCTTTGCCGACTATATGCAGACGCCGCAGTTTGCCGCGGCCCTGGAAAAGCTCGTTGCGCTGTCCCGCAGAAAAGCGACCGCCATCATGTGTGCCGAAGCCGTTCCCTGGCGCTGCCACCGCTCGCTCATCGGCGATGCCCTTGTGATCCGCGGTGTTGAGGTCATGAATATCATGGGCCGAGGCAGCGCAACGCAGCACAGCCTCACCGCCATGGCGGCCGTGGAGGGGATGCGGATAACGTATCCGCCCGAACAGGATTAAGCGGCGTTTCCCCCAAAGGCCACCCCATGGCCGTGGGCAATGGAGATGGCCTGATGCCTGTCCTGTACAGCAAGAATTTTCCTGCAGCGCAGGAGACTCCTTTGGTGGCAGGAACGCAAGTGCGGCCGGGCATACCGCAGCGGGATGCAATCCGCTGGAATGACAGGGAGTTGCGACAGGCTTGGTCTTGGTATGTGCCGTGCAACCGTCATGACGGAAATGGAATCGGGTAATGGGGGCGTGAATCGCGTGAGCGACAGCCAGCGCACGAGAAACCGGCAATGAACGCGAGAGATAACCTCGGCAATCTGCCCAGGCCCCTTGTAATCACGTTGGGTGCTATCATCCTTGTGATGGTTGGCGTAATTGACTATCTTACGGGTCCCAACTTTTCGCTCTCCATTTTCTACCTGATCCCCGTCTTACTGGTTTCCTGGTATGCGGGGAGGGTGCCCGGCATTGCCATATCCTTTGCCTGCGCCCTGACATGGCTCATTGCCGGCCTGCTGGAGAAAACGTATTGCGAATATCCCGTTGTTCTCTATTGGAACGACTTGATGGAGTTGGCATTTTTTCTAACCGTAACGATTCTGATAACAGCGCTCAAAAGTTCATTGCAGCGCGAGATGGTTCTGGCCAAAACCGATTATCTGACAAAACTACCCAATAGAAGGTGTTTTTTCGAATTTTCAGAAAGGGAACTGGGCAGAAGTCTTCGTTACCATCACCCGCTCACGATCATATATCTCGATATTGACAATTTCAAAACCGTTAACGACACGATGGGGCACAGTGCCGGGAATGACCTGCTCTGCTTGGTGGCAGAGACCCTCAGCCGCATCATCCGATCAACCGATATGGTGGCAAGGCTGGGCGGCGATGAATTTGCGTTGCTCCTGCCGGAGAGTGACCCCGAATCGGCACGGAATGCCATCCATAAAGTGATGAACAGCCTTACGGAAGCTCTCAATGACAAGTGGCCGGTGACTTTCAGCGTGGGGATGGTAACATACATGCTCCCGCCGGCATCGGTAGACGAAATGGTGAAAAAAGCCGACAATGTGATGTATGCCGTAAAACTGGCCGGCAAGGGCGCGGTTCGGCACGAGGTAGTGGAACAGTGAACCTGGTGCCGGCCTGCAATGCATTCATCAGGCATCCTGAGTGACAACGCGGTAGGTCAGGAAAAGACGATCCCATGTCCATGACGATTCCTTCTGTGTTCAAATCAAGGCAGACTCCCCTGTCGATCGCACTCGTCTATGCTCTGGCCGGGGGAGCGTGGCTGTTGGGGACAAACGCTCTGACCGCCACGCTATTCAAGGGTCAGCCATTGGTGATATGGCTGACCGTGCTGAACGGCGTGCTTCTGATTGGTGTGTCGGCGGTTCTGCTGTTTCTGCTGATCCGCCGCAGAGAGGCGACCATAACGCGTTCACAGGAGTCGCTGCGCAGGACCAACCGTGCGCTTGCGACCCTCAGCGAGTGCGATCAGGCGCTTCTGCATGCCGCTGACGAACAGGGGTTCATCAGGGATGTGTGCCGGATTGCAGTGGAAC
Source organism: Geobacter sp. PheSNFMC (assembly GCF_059620965.1). Lineage (NCBI taxonomy): Bacteria > Pseudomonadati > Thermodesulfobacteriota > Desulfuromonadia > Geobacterales > Geobacteraceae > Geobacter > Geobacter sp. PheSNFMC. The sequence goes on along the minus strand of NZ_JCAMRN010000059.1, from coordinate 13,684 downwards.
ATGGAGGCTATCGCCAGGCGTGGGCCTGGTTTGCGGAGGCCGATGGGGTAGCATCCATGCGGCCGGTTGCGTGCTGGGAAAACAAGGCCGCTGACATGAAGTCTCATCTCGACTCGGACATGGGTCAGGGGGTTGCCCGGGAGGCCCTCTCTACCGGCTGTCATGTGATCCGGAATATCACTACCAGGCTGGGTGCCGGCGAACTGTTCAGGCGCATCGCTTGTTCAGTCATATCGCTGCCGCTGTCCGACGACGAGGGGGTCTTCGGCGCCCTTGTCATATACGCCGATGGCGCCGATGCCTTTGCCCCGGAAGAGGCCGACCTCTTGCGGAAGCTGGCCGGCAACCTCGCACACGGAATCACGACTCTCCGGGTCCAGGCGGAAAAGTGTCAGTTAGAGAAACAGCATGCGATTCTCGCTGCCGTTATTGACCAGTTCATGCAGGGCGTCATTCTTTTTGCCCCCGACGGACTGATAAGCTACGTCAATCAGGCATTTGAGCGAATCAGCGGGACAGACCACGCCGACATCATCAATACACGCATCCACAGCTACGGCAAATCGCTCTTGGGATCTCCATTCATTCAGGCACTGAACGATGTCGTGGCTCAGTCGAAGCCCCGAACCGGAAGGTATGTCATCGTGAGGGACGACGACAGCAACCTGGATGTCGAAGTAATCCTTTCCCCGGTCAGGGAGGCTTCCGGCGCCGTTGCAAGCTATGTCGCCATTGTCCGTGACATGACGCCGGAGATGCACCTGGAAAGTCAACTGCGCCATGCGCAGAAAATGGAAGCCGTCGGGACGCTGGCCGGGGGAATCGCCCATGATTTCAACAATATTCTGGGAGCCATAATCATCAGCACCGAGTTGGCTCTTGATGACGCAAAAGAGGGGGCAAGCAACCCTGAACTGCTTGAAATTGTGCTCAATGCGGCCGAGCGCGGCCGGAACCTGGTCACTCAGATCCTTGCCTTCAGCAGGCAAGGCGAGCAGAAACGGCAGACGGTGCGAATGGCCCCGATCGTGAAAGAATGCCTGAAACTGCTGCGGGCCTCCCTGCCGACCACCATCGACATTCGTCCAACCATCCGCTGCGAAGACGCAATGGCCTCGATCGACCCGACCCAGATCCACCAGGTCATCGTGAATCTTTGCACCAATGCGGCCCATGCCATGCACGGCAAGGTCGGAACGCTCGAAGTTGTCCTGACCGACGTCACCCTCCATGAGGATGAGGCAGGCACCCATCCCGACCTGCATGCCGGCCCCTATGTGGAACTCTCGGTCAAAGACACGGGACATGGGATGGGGAGCGAGGTTCTGGAGCGAATCTTCGATCCGTTTTTCACCACGAAGGAGCAAGGACGGGGAACGGGGCTGGGACTGCCCGTTGTCTACGGCATCGTGAAGGACCATGGCGGGGGGATCGTGGTGGAGAGCGAGCCCGACAGGGGGACAACCGTGCGGGTCCTGATCCCGAGGGCGGAGCAGGTCGAGGAACAGCCAGATGCCGCCCCGGACGGGATTCCCGCCGGAGGAAACGAGAGGATTCTCTATGTGGATGACGAAGAAGACCTGGTCGCCACCACCGGCGAGATGTTGCGGCGGCTCGGCTATGAGGTGGTTGCCACCACCGGCAGTGTCGAGGCGCTGAAGCTCTTCACCGCTCACCCCGGACAATTCGACCTGATTATCACCGATCAGACCATGCCACTGCTGACCGGGACGGAACTGACCAGGGGAATACGCCGCCTCAGGCCGGAGGTGCCGGTTCTGCTCTGCTCCGGTTTCATCGACCAGGACGAACGCACCATCCTTCAGGAAGCCCGGGCCGCGGGCATTGCCGAGGTTCTGCGGAAGCCGGTTGACAGAGACGAAATGGCCCGGGCTATTCGGCGGGCATTGGACAGGAGTGTATAAGAAATCATGGCTGAGATCCTTATCATCGATGATGACGACTCCATGCGCTCTTCCCTGTGGCACATGGTGAAGCGGATGGGGCACCAGGCGGAAAGTGCCTCGACCCTCAGGGAAGGCCTTGAAAAAGCCTCCTCAGGGGCATTCGACGTGGTACTGCTCGATGTGAGCATGCCGGATGGAAACGGGCTCGACATTCTGCCGGATATCCAGCGGACTCCGGCCGAACCGGAGGTGATCATCATCACCGGTTACGGCAACCCGGACTCAGCCGAGCTGGCCATCAGGAGCGGGGCCTGGGACTACATTGAAAAGGGGACCTCGCTCAAGGCGATGACCCTGCATCTCGTGCGCGCACTCCAGTACCGGCAGGAGAAAATCGCCAGCCGCGGCGCGAGCGTCACCGCGCTCAAGCGTCACGACATCGTCGGCAACAGCCATAAGATCAGGGACTGCCTGGACCTGGTGGCCCAGGCAGCCGCCGGCGACACCTCTGTGATGATTACCGGAGAAACCGGCACGGGAAAAGAGCTTTTTGCCCGGGCCATCCACAGCAACAGCCGCCGGGCCGAGGGCAACTTCGTGGTGGTGGATTGTGCCGCTTTGCCGGAAACCCTGGTGGAAAGCCTCCTGTTCGGCCATGAAAAGGGGACGTTCACGGGAGCGGAAAAGGCCCGGGAAGGGCTCATCCAGCAGGCGCACGGGGGATCGCTCTTTCTGGACGAGGTCGGCGAGCTTCCCCTGTCGGTCCAGAAGGCTTTCCTGCGGGTCCTCCAGGAGCGCCGGTTCCGCCCCCTTGGCAGCCAGCGCGAGCAGGTGAGCGATTTCCGCCTCATCTCCGCGACCAACCGGGATCTCGACCAGATGGTGCGTGACGGCAGTTTTCGCGATGACCTGCTGTTCCGGCTCCGCGCGTTCGCCATTGAGCTTCCGCCGCTCCGGGAGCGTCCGGAGGACATCAAGGAATTGGCGCGTCACCATGTGGACAGACTCTGTGAGCGTTACGGATTTGCCACCAAAGGGTTTGCGCCGGAATTCCTGGAAACCCTGACCCAGCACTCGTGGCCCGGAAACGTGCGTGAACTGGTCAATACGCTGGAGCGGGCGCTCGCATCAGCCCGCCTGGAACCGACCCTCTTCCCCCAGCACCTGCCCCTTGACATCCGCGTACAGATCGCCCGGGCGGCAGTGGAGCAGCCCGAGCCCGGCGCAGCGCCCCAGCGGGTCACCCAATCGCTGCCCCGACTCCAGGACTTTCGCGAAACAGTGTTCGCCCAGGCTGAAAAGCAATACCTCAGCGACTTACTCTCCCTCACCGGCAATGATCTCAAGGAGGCGTGCCGCATTGCCGGACTTTCACTGTCGCGTTTGTACGCCCTTCTCAGCAAGCACGGCGTAAAACCGACCTAGAGCGAGGCAGCCCTGCGACGCAGCGGTACCCGCCCCGCGCACGTCGCCACAGGCTCCCGTCTCTGCCGTGCCCCGGGAATCTATACAAACGACAAAACCCTTACGCCGGCGAAGGAATGCTATCCCCATATTGATTGCTGACAGACATATCAGCGTCTCGCTTGGTACGCCACTGGAAGTACGTGTGGTCAAAAGGACCGGAACAACGGCAGTAGCTCCCCGCACGAAACACCAGTATCCCCTTCCGGTTCCAGCCGTACAGAGATTTCCTGTACGGCTGGAATCATTCTTGCCCCACAGGAAAAATTTTCCACCCTCCTGACAGCAGCCATGCGTATCTAGCCGTAATTACACAGCAGGCAGCAATGCCCCATTCTGGCACGTGCCATGCTTTAGTACCCATTGAATATGAATGGGCGAGGTCATGGGAGGAGTTCACTGCCCGCGTCGTTTCGACGCGCAAGGAGCGGGCCGGGCAACCGAGGCAGGGTGAACCGTGCCCTCCCGATGATGAATGGCTGGTCGGCAGTACTGACATGTTCCCGGAAGAACCGATGGTGGCTACTTCAAAAACGGTCATGCTTGATCGTGCGTTCTGCCAAGGAGCGAGAGCTATGAAAGAGCCGGTCAACGGAGCCAAACACATCTACATTACCGAGTACGATCTGATCAGACTGCGAGATTTGCTTGTGGTGGCAAGAGAATATCTTTCTGAAAAAGGAGAGTACCTTGATGAGCTGGATAACGAATTGGAGCAAGCAAGCATAGTTGGGCCAGAAGAGATACCATCCGATGTTGTTACCATGAATTCAACAGTAGTACTGAAAGCATTGATGGGTGAGCAGGAATTTATTTATAGTTTGGTATTTCCCGCTGAAGCCGGAGTCGAGCAGAACAAAGTTTCGATCATCAGCCCGATGGGTACATCAATGATTGGTTGTAGAGTCGGTGATATTATTGAATGGCAAGACGTGGCTGGCTTGAGGAGATTGCAAATCATCAAAGTCATCTATCAGCCAGAAGCTGCCGGTGACTACCATCTCTGACCCCATAGCCACACATTCAATCTATTACCTATCGATCAATGATCATCGATAGTAAAGCGCCATAGAGACACTAATAAAACTAAAAGTGAGGTACGTGTGAGCGATATAATAATCACGGTCGATCTGGGCATTATGAATGCCTACGAGATTGTCAGGGATCCCCTGAAGATTGAAAGCGACAGGCTGGAACCGATAAAAAGCCCTGTTGCCGTTGAATCGTCTGCCAAGGTAACGGATAAATACGGGGATGCAGCGGGGAGATTCTACCAGGGCGGCGGTACAGGCACGAGGGCAGCGGGATTCGGAGAACAGCATACTGTCGAACTGGAAACCAAAAGGCGGCTGATAAGACTGCTCGCTGAAAACATCAACAGGCTGGTAAGCGAAAAGGACTGCGACAGGTGGTTTTTGGCCGCGGACAGAAGCATAAACAATCAGATACTCGAAAGTCTGGCCCCGGCAGTGAAGGCGAAGTTAAAAAGAAACATTGCGGCAAACCTCACAAAGATCGACAAGTCGGAGGTCATGAGCCATTTTGCCTGACATGGCCCGGCAGGACGCATGAATGCGCTGTAAGCGTGCGCACCGTGGCGGCATTTCATTGGATGCAACCTGTGGAACGCTCCACCAGCCGGCCGGTTGTGCCAAGGCCCTGGCTTCGGACCAGGACTGCCAGGTCAAGCAGGGCTCGAACCAGGCTTGAGTGATCCGCATCCGGCGCATCGAGCCGTCCCCTGATGCGCGCCGGGCCGTTGCTCCACGCCTCTCCGCTCGCCTTCATCCTCCTGCGAATACCTCTCCCAAAGACCGCCGGAATTGTTCGCGGGGATCAAGCAAGACCTCGAAAATTTCCTGTACAACTGGAATAATTCCCACCCGGCAGGAAAGTTCCCGGTTTCTCCAGGCAACACCAACAGGGTATCTAGTTGAAATTACGGCATTGTCAACAGCGCCTCCTTCTGGCACGTGCCGTGCTTTAACGATTATTGAATACTCAGAAGCGGAGCGAGGTTATTGCCTATGGATGTACTTTTCTACGCCCCTGAAGGAGTTGGCGAGGATATCCGAAAAACGGTTTCGGGAGTTATTCCCGGCCTTGAGGTATTTCGGTCACAGGCAGCGCTTGCCGAACGATTCCGCCGGGTACTGGAGCAACCTGCGATCACCGTTCTGATCGCCCAGGACAGGGATGAACTGGAGCGCCTGCTTACCATGCGAACTGCTTTCCGCGACACGAAGACCGTTCTGGTCCTTCCCGACAGGCGGGCCGAGACGGTCTCCCGTGGGCACTGCCTGGAACCGCGGTTTATGACGTACCTGGACCAGAACCCGGCGGAGGTGGTCGCCGTGCTCGTAAAAATGGCGAACCCCGGCAACGGGAACCGGGAGCCCTTGAGGGAACGGATTTCGCTGCCATAGCGGCAGCAGGGACGCAAAAGCCGGGGAGAATGAACGGCAGAACACGCTGCAACGAAGCGATGCCGCCGCGCATCGGTCCGGGCGGCCTCTGCCCGGAGGAGTTGCCGTTCCCGCGGGCGCATGGCGCGGCAGGGATGCGGCATACCCCCCAGTCAGCGGCCGGGGCAGGAAGAGCCCCAGGGTCCCGCTCCATTGGTCCGTCCGGAGTCGGGACACGGAACGGACCAGCCGGTTTCGACGGATCTGGATATCGTGCATTGGCGATGGAGGAGTCTGCAATGCGTACACGATTGTCACCCAAGGGCGGGAGGCGGGGCACCGTACCGCCTGCCTGCGGTATCTGCAGCAAACAATGCAGGGCCATCGGGAGCGTCGAGCATGACCTGGCCGGTGGAGTTGGCCACGGTGCCGGCCGGAGGCGGCGTATCGGCTGCGGCACCATCTGCCATGAGGAATACCGTTTGGCCATGACCGATGACGCCGTGTGTCCGGACCTGACCGGGTAGCGGCACTAACACCTTTGAGAAAGGAGCGACTCAATGGCTGCTTCGAAAATACTGTTTGCTGCCGGGAGTGATTGTGACTTCACCCTCCTGGAAGAGCTTTTCGACAGAAACAACACAACAGTCCATCGTGTCCGCAGCGGAGAAGAGGCCCTTGCCACGCTGCGCACCACATCCTTTGAGCTCATGCTCACCGATCTGGAGATGCCGGACATGGATGCCATCACGTTGGCCCGCAGGGCCCGCAGGGCCCGTCCCGGACTCACCGTCTTCATGTATACCGACTTGCCGACGCAGGCCCTGCGGCGCGAGATCGGCGAAGCGGGCATTGAGCGGATCTTTGACAAGCCCTTGTCCCCCAAGCTGGTGCGGTATCTGCTGTGGGAAGCCCGCAGGGCATCCGAAAGAGGGGGTGGCGGGGATGCTGCGTCAGCGAAAGGAGTGTAGGGATTGCCCATGCTCACGTGGTCTGAATACATAAAAATATTCACCGCTCTGCTGGTGATCATCAACCCCGTTGGCGCCATTCCCGTTTTCGTGGCGACGACCAATGACGATCCCCCAAAGGACCGACTGAGAACGGCACGTGTTACTGCATGCTCGGTGGGGATCGTTCTGACGGTGACCGTATTGGTCGGGGAGGCACTGCTGCGCTTTTTCGGCGTCAGCATCGCATCGTTCCGCGTCGGAGGAGGAATCCTCATTCTGCTGAATGCCATTGCCATGTTTTACGCCCAGAGCAGCCAAAGCAGGTATACCGATGAGGAGGCCCGAGAGGCGGAAGAAAAGGAGGACATCGCCGTGGTGCCTCTCTCAATCCCCCTTCTTGCGGGGCCCGGGGCTATCAGCACGGTAATCATCTACAGCAATCAGGCGGAAAGCTGGGGTCACGACGGCATCCTGATTTTCATCAGCGCGGCCGCGGCGTGCCTCGTATGGCTCGTCCTGCGCCTGGCTATTCCCATCGGAAAGATGATGGGGAAAACAGGCATCAATATCGCGACACGGCTCATGGGGCTACTTCTGGCCGCCATTGCCATAGAATTCATTGCCGGCGGACTGAGCCAGCTCCTTCCCGGCCTGCTGTGAGCACATTCACTGAAACGTTCTCTGACAGAACAGAACCATCCGGAAACTCAGCAGACGGTTGGACGCCCCGGCAGCGCCCGGAGCGGAGCAGCCGGGACATATTCAGTTGGACAGGCGAGGACGCGGGCACCGCGCAACGCAGCAGATGCCCCCGCAGGGGCTTTGCAACAGCCTGTCAGAAGATACTTTTCATCATGAGGAGGATACAGCCATATGGATGCACGAGCTATCTACGTAACCGAGGACGATCTCTCAAGGCTTGAGGAGATTCTTGACACGATAACGTCCCGCGACCGCAAGGATCTCCAGAAACTGGAAAACGAACTGGCATCGGCAACGATCGTCGATCCCCAGAATGTCCCACCGAATGTCGTAACCATGAACTCGCGGGTGAAGCTGCGCGATATCCGTGCCGACAAGGAAATGACCATATCGTTGGTCTTTCCCAATGACGCAAACATCGCGGAAGGAAAAATCTCAGTTCTGTCACCCATCGGAACCGCGATCCTCGGCTTTGGCGCCGGCGACACCCTGGACCTGTCCGTCCGCTCGTTTGCCAAAAAAATCAGGATCGAGGAAATTCTCCATCAGCCCGGCGCGGCAGGGAGCCATGATTTGTAGGGCATCGGCGGGAGATCAGTGCTCATCGGACAAATAACTATCGAAAAGGAGATGATGCACCATGAAATGTCCCATCTGTAACGATCGCACGACAATCGAAATCGTCATGCACTCTGACGGATATGCCGACAACCTGCTCGAATGCACCCGCTGCGGTACCATCTGGATCGCTAACGCGGAGGGAATCATTCTGCTTAACAACAACGTTGTTTCCGGGTGACAAGGACTCTCCGCAGCCGGGCCCGACGTGCCCGTCGCAGAAGGCGGGCCAGGGTGGCGAGGCGCGCGTCCGTTGCCCGCGCAGCACATCGGCCACCTGTGCCCCCTGATGACAAAAGCCCATGGATTCATCGTCCATGGGCTTTTTGCTGCAGCTCCCGCCGGCCTGCGGCAGGAGGAAAAGGCATCGGCAGGGGGCAGGTGCCTGCCCGAGTGCTAGCGCCTGCCCCCCAGCATCAGGACGCGCAGCATGTCCTTTGCCCCGTCACGCTTCCGTTCGAGACGGTCCAACTCCGCCTTGGTATAGACGCGCTCCCCCTTGGCGATTTCTTTCTCCAGCCTGGCGATGCGTTCGGGCAGGCTGTCCCGGGAGGAACAGCTCGCAAGGCGGCCGTCCTTGCCCGTCGGTTCCGTCTGGGCAAAGGCAGGCAGCGCGTAACAGCCGAATGATACGATTGCTGCAAGAACAAGTCGCTTTTTCATGTATTCACTCTCCGTTTTTTTTGTAATTCACGGCCGGCATTCCCGGGGAACCCCGGCCGCGGCATTGGCTGGTGCGGAGTTCCGCTCATGTTCTCCGTGGTGGGCAGCCACTGCCGGACGTGGAGGGTGGAATATCGACCTGGGGGGCGGATCGGGCGGAGACCCGTCACCATCGCCCCCATTGACCCAATGGCTGGCCGGAGGGCTCATGGCCAGCGCCGTGTCGGAAAGGATGGTGGTCGTGCAGTGGCACCGGTGGCAATCGGGATCGGGACATGGCGCGGGACAGGGGCTATGTCCGCCCCGATCATGCCCGTCCGCATGCGCCGCGGCTCCGCCCGCAGGGTGTGGGATGGCGCCGGCCCCTGCAACAGCGCCCGCCGTGACGGCGAGAACGATCAGCACCATCAGAGCCGCACCCCGCGCCAGCATGACGTGTCTGGATGGAAGCGGTGGTGTCATTGTCTGCACCCGACCTCTCGGCGTAGTATTCTCTGGTTCTTTCTGCCGCCGCGGCAACCGGGCGGGACGAGTTAAAAAGCGGCGCACTCCCGAAGGAAGAGCACAAAGGAGTGCGCCCATTGCAACCTGACATCTGCCGGAGCCTGTCGGCCCTTACTTCTCCACGCCGTTGAGCACGACCCGCAGCGACCGGATTCCCTCCTTGAAATCGGTCGCGTTGTAATTCCAGGGCCGGCTCCGCACGGGCATCTTCCGGTACACCGGCTCCAGCACCAGGGTGTTGCGGCTGCCCTCGGCGAGGGTGATCTCTTTTTCAACGGCAATGGCGTCGGCAGGAATGGCCATCACGGTTCGGTGGGTGCCGGCCTTGACGTGCAGGGTCCGGGAGAACTGATACCTCATCCCGTCTCCGGCTTCCGGGTCGCGCGGCCCCACCGGCTCCTTGCGTTCGGGCCGGGGGTCGCCCGACAGCTCCAGGGCCTGGCCGCCGATATTCAGCAACAGCGTGTAGCCCGGGGTACCGTGAGCGTCGGCGGCGGAATACACCCCCGGCTTGTGTGTCTTCAGGAGCGAGACGATCCTGAGCTCAGCATAGCCCGGAGGCAGGGGCCGGCCCTCTGCCTGTGTGACAAATACGTCCTGGCGCTCGGCCATGGCTGCGGTCCGGATGAGATCCGCGGACCTCGCACAGCCGCTGAGCAGGGCAAGGGTGAAAACGGTCAGCACTATCCTGGTGACCCTGTTCATGGTTCTCCTTTCATCGCTTGCATCGCAGTAATCCGTTGCGCGCCGAAGCGGTCAGATGGCAGCTCTGCCCCGTTCGTTCGTCCTGATCTTGATGATGTCGTCAACCGTGGAAACGAAGATCTTGCCGTCTCCGGCAGTGCCGGTGTGGGCATGTTTCCGGATCACGGAGACGACTTTTTCGACCATATCCTCATCAACCACAACCTCCAGTTGGATGCGGGGAACGAGCTCCACCATTTCATACACAATCTTGTCTTGTGCATTCTGGGCCCTGCTTTTGCCGAAGCCCTTGATTTCCGATACGGTCACTCCCGGCAACCCGTCAATGGCGTGAAGCTCCTCGGTTACTTCCAGTAATTTGGCCGGCCTGATAATCGCTTTTATCTCTTTCATGGAATTCTCCTCGGCTACCTGCGTTGTGAGCTGTCTGTCAGGAAGGGGACCGTTACATCTCCTCCTCGACGTCTCTCTTCTCAAACCAACTGTACACCGACGGGATGACCAGCAGCGTCAGCAGGGTGGACGTTACCAGACCGCCGACCACAACCGTTGCCAGCGGTTTCTGGATTTCGGACCCGGTGCCGCTGGCAAGAAGCATGGGAATCAGGCTGAATATGGCGATGGATGCGGTCATCAGCACCGGACGCAGGCGGTCGGCGGTCCCCCGCCGGATGGCCTCCTGCAGCTCGAAGCCCTCATCCCGCAATTGGGATATCCGCGACACCAGCACCAGGCCGTTCAGCACTGCAACGCCGAAGAGAACCACGAAGCCGACGGATGCCGGCACCGACAGGTACTGGCCCGAAATGAAGAGCGAGAACACGCCGCCGATCAGGGCGAACGGGAGGTTGGAGATGACCAGGAGCGCCAGGCGGATGGACCGGAAGGTCACGTAGAGCAACAGCAGGATCAGGCCGATGGCCACCGGCCCGATGATCATCAGCTTTTTCATGGCCCGCTGCTGGTTCTCGAACTGTCCGCCCCAGGTGAGGTAGTAACCGGGGGGAAGCTTGACCTGCTCTTTGATCTTCTGTTTCGCCTCGGCCACGAAACCGCCGATATCCCGGCCGGTGATGTTCATTTCGATGCCGATGCGGCGCACCCCGTCCTGGCGGCTGATCTGCACCGGGCCCTCGATCATCTTCACCTCGGCCAGTTGTTCGAGGGGCACGTTGATGCCGGTTTTCGTGGTGATGATCAGGTTCTTGATGGCGTCCAGCGAGTTCCGTTTCTCTTCTGGCAGGCGCACGGTTATGTCGAAGCTGCGGTTCTCCTCGTAGAGCTGCGACGCCGCCTTGCCGGCAACCGCGATCTCGATCACCTTCTGCACGTCGCTGATGTTCAGGCCGTATCGGGCGATCCTGGACCGGTCGATGTCAACGGTGAGATACGGCTGGCCCGAGATCTTCTCCGCGTTCAGGTCGGTCCCTCCCCTGACGGTGGAGAGCACCTTGGCGATTTCCTGGGATTTAGCGCTGAGCACGTCGATATCGTCGCCAAAGAGCTTCAGGATCAACTGGGCCCGGGTGCCGGCCACCAGTTCGTCGATGCGGCACTGGATCGGCTGGCTGAAGCCGAAGGTGATGCCGGCTACCGATTCCAGGGACTCGCGCATCTCGTTGGTCAGCTCCTCCTTCGAGATGTCCCGTTTCCATTCGTCCTTGGGCTTGAAGATCCCCACGTAGCCGGTCTTGTCCGAGCCCCTGGTGTCCAGGGCCACCCCGGTCTGACCGGTCCGCGACACCACCGTGCCCAGCTCGGGGAACTGCTTCAGCTTTTCCGCCACGCGCTGGTTGACCTCCATGGCCTTGTCCAGGGAAACGCCGGGGAGCATGGAAACGTCCATGTCGAATGCGCCTTCGTCCATGGTCGGAATGAACTCGGTGCCCAGCCGGGAGACCAGGAGCACCGACGCCACCAGGAGCACGCCGGCAACGCCCAGCACCACGCGCTTTTTGGCCATGGCGTAGTCGAGCAGCGGCAGGTAGAGCCGGTGGGCGTGCCGCATGATGAAGCTCTCCTGCTCCGGCTGCGGTTTCAGGAACAGGCTGCAGAGCACCGGGATGATGAAAATGGAGAGAAACAGGGAGGAGAGCAACGCAATTGCCACGGTGATGGCCAGGGGCCCGAACATCTTCCCTTCGATTCCCTCCAGGGACAGGATCGGGATAAAGGTGAGCGCGATGATCAGTTCGCCGAAGATGCTCGGCTTGCGGACCTCCATGACGGCCTTCAGCACCGTCAGCAGCCTGGGATGGCGCTCCCCCTCCCCGCTCAGGTGGCGCTGGACGTTTTCCACCTGGATGATCGTGGTGTCGATGATCATCCCGATGGAGATGGCCAGGCCGCCCAGCGACATGAGGTTGGCGCTGATCCCCGTGAGCCTCATCACGATGAAGGTGGCCAGCAGGGAGAGCGGCAGCGCGATCAGGACTACGATGCTCCCCCTGACGCTGTTCAGGAGCAGGTACAGGACGATCAGGACGAGGATCGACCCCTCGATGAGCGCCCTGTTCACCGTCCCCACGCTTGCCTTGACAATGTCGCTGCGGTCGTAGAAGGGGACGATCTTGACCCCCTCGGGCAGCACGTTGTTTTCGTTGATTTCCTTCACTTTCTCCGCGACCCGGCGCACCACGTCGCGGCTGTTTTCCCCCCGCAGCATCATGACGATGCCGCCGACGCACTCGTCCTTGCCGTCCTTCATGGCCGCGCCCATGCGGACCGCCTCGCCCACCGTCACCTGGGCCACGTCGCGGATGTAGGTGGGGGTGCCTCCGGCCGACTTGAGGACGATGGTTTCGATGTCGCCCACGTCCTTGATCAGGCCGACTCCGCGGACGATGTACTGGTCCGTCCCCCGCTCCAGGAGGTTGCCGCCGACGTTTTCGTTGTTGCTGCCGATGGCGGTATGGACGTCATCCACGGTGACGCCGTACTTCAAGAGCTTTTCCGGCGACACGATCACCTGGTACTGCTTGAAATAGCCGCCAAAGGAGTTGATCTCGTTGACCCCGGCGACACTTTTCAACTGCGGGGTGACGATCCACTCCTGGATGGTCCGCAGGTTGGTCAGGTACGCGATCTTCTGCCGGGGGTCCCGGGGCATCTCCCCTTCCAGGGTGTACTGATAGATCTCCCCCATGGCCGTGCCGATGGGCCCCATGGCGACCTCGACCCCCTTCGGCACCTTTTCCCTGGCCTCGGCCAGGCGCTCGAACACCAGTTGCCGGGCAAAGTAGATGTCCACGTTGTCCTTGAAGACAATGGTAACGATGGACAAGCCGAACTTGGTGACCGAGCGCATCTGCTCGATGTCGGGCAGGCCGCGCATGGCCATCTCGATCGGGTAGGTGACGTTCCGCTCGATCTCGATCGCCGACAGGCCGTCGGCATGGCTGACGACCTCCACCTGGATGTTGGTCACGTCCGGGAAGGCGTCGATGGGCAGTTTCGCGTAGGAATACAATCCTATGGCGATAATCAGCAGCGCCAGGAAGATGACCATCCCTTTCTGGCGCAGCGTATAGGCAATCAGTTTCTCCAGCATCGGAACCTCGCTTCCGTCAGGAGCATGTCCGTAACCAACGGGAGCCGTGGTTACGCGCACGCTCTACCCATGGTCGGTGGTGATCATTCGCCGTGGCCGTGTTCGTCCGTCATCTCGCCCTTTTTCAGCTCTGACTTAAGAATGAACGAGCCCTTCACGGCGTAGCGTTCCCCCTCCTTCAGGCCGGAAACGATCTCCACCAGGCCGCCGGCG
>NZ_JCAMRN010000058.1:0-24495 GCF_059620965.1 Geobacter sp. PheSNFMC | reverse complement strand
AGGCAGTTGCTCAGGCAGCCGATGCGTGAATATCACTTTACCATCCCGGTAAGAATGGACGACGGAACGGTACGGGTGTTCAACGGGTTTCGCGTGCAGCACAACGATGCGCGCGGCCCGGCAAAAGGGGGCATCCGCTTTCATCCGATGGAAACCATCGATACGGTGCGTGCGCTTTCGATGTGGATGACCTGGAAATGCGCGGTCGTCGATATCCCGTTGGGCGGCGGCAAGGGCGGCGTCATCTGCGATCCCCACCAGTTGAGCCTGCGCGAACAGGAGCAGATCTGCCGTGGCTGGATCCGCCAGATTGCAAAAAATATAGGCCCGTGGAGCGATGTGCCCGCCCCGGATGTGATGACGAACGGACAGCATATGCTCTGGATGCTGGACGAGTTCGAGGCAATTCACGGTGGCCGGTTCCCCGGCTTCATTACCGGAAAGCCGCTCGGCAGCGGTGGATCCCAGGGGCGCACCGAAGCCACGGGTTATGGTGTGGTGTATGTCCTGGCCACGGCGCTTGATGAAATGGGCATTGCCATCGGAAAGACCACGGCCAGCATCCAGGGGTTCGGCAATGTCGCGCAATACGCGGCCCGGCTCTACACCCACCTTGGCGGCAAGGTGCTCGCCATATCCTGCTGGGACCAGAACGACATGACCAGTTACACCTATCGCAAAAAGAGCGGCGTCAATGTCATCGAACTGCAGGAAATTGCCGACAAGTTCGGCAGCATCGACAAGAACCGGGCCGGCGACCTGGGCTATGAACTGTTGCCGGGTGATGCGTGGCTGGAGCAGGATGTGGACATCCTGATCCCGGCGGCGATGGAAAGCCAGATCCACCAAGGCAATGTGGATAAAATCGCGCCAGGCGTAAAAGTGATTGCCGAGGGCGCCAACGGACCCACAACACCGGAGGCTGACGAGGTTATCCTGCAGCGCAACATTCTCACCCTCCCCGATTTCCTTGCCAATGCCGGCGGCGTCACCTGCAGCTATTTCGAACAGGTGCAGTGCAACACCAATTATTTCTGGGACAAAAACGAGGTGCTCCAGAAACTGGAAAAATACATGACCTCGGCGTTCATTGCAGTGGGTGACGTAGCCCGGCGGCAGAAGATCGGCATGCGTGACGCGGCATACGTCATCGCCATCAATCGCGTGGCCCAGGCGGTCCAGGCGCGGGGCTGGGCATGATGCGGGCTGCCGCGGCCAGAGCCAACCGCTGACCGGGAGGTCACACCATGCCAGGCAACGGACAGCCCCCTGAACTGATTCAGGTCCTGCTCGAACGGGAAAAGGAGCTGAACTGCCTCTACAGGATCGAGGAGTTGCTGGCCAGGCGTTCCGGTTCGCTTGCCGGGCTTTTCCGCGACATCATCGCGGCGATCCCTTCCGGCTGGCGCTACCCCGAACTCTGCCAGGCCCGCATCGTGTATGACGGGGCGGTGTACCAACCGCCCCATTTCATCCCGAGCCGCTGGTCTGAAGCCGTTCCCATATCCGCAGGGGACCGGGAGGCAGGCTCGCTCGAAATATCCTACGTACGGGAGGTGCCTTTTTCACCCGAGGGCGAAGGTGTTTTCCTGGAGAAAGAAAGCAAGCTGCTCCGGACGATCGCCGACCGGATCGGCCAGACATTGCTTCACCGGGACCTGGAGAAACTCCTCTGCGAGCAGCGGGCGGCAACGCGCGAATGGATGGCGCTCGTGGACGCGCTGCGCCGCACCGACGAAAGGCTCTATCTCTACTGCTCCCGCAAAATGCTCTATTTCCTGTGCAGAAGCGATGTCAAAGAGGCCCGTCAGGCCCTTGACGCATTTGCCGCAACCTTTGCCGCCCATCATCCGGAGACCGTATCCGAGATCAACAGCCCGAGCCGGCGGAAACCCGGCGTCGACATCCTCGACATGAGCGCGCAGGTGTTCGAGATTGCCGCGCGTCACCTGAGCGACGCCGAGATACTGTCCTCCCTGCACCGGTGGATTCAGGAGAACAGGCTGAGTTATCTGATCAAGACCGTGGACTCGGCAAACATATCCCTGGGCAAGATCATCGATGTCATTCTGCGGTATCGCGCCCAGTCCGGCGACGGGGCCGTCCTGGCGCAATCGACGGAGAAATGGCTCCGGGTGTCGCTGATCCGCCGGTTTTTTTCCGACAGCATCGATTTCATCAATCTCGTAAAACATCACCTGCAGGTGTCCGATTTTTTCGATCTGGTGACCCGGATCATCTACCCTGCCACAAGCAACGGGCGGCTGGGGGGGAAGAGCACCGGGCTTTTTGTTGCCTGGCGCATTCTGACCAAGGCTGCCGCCAGGGAGGGGCTGCTTGCGGATATCAGAATACCGAAAACCTGGTATCTGACTGCGGACTGCCTGACCTCATTCCTGAACTATAATGACCTGGAGGATGTGAACGAGCTGAAGTACAAGGATATCGAGCAGATCCGCTTCGAATATCCCAACATCATCCAGCTTTTCAAGCACGGCCGGTTTCCTGCCGACATTTACCGGGGCCTGTCCCATGCGCTGGACGATTTCGGCGAATGCCCGATCATCGTGCGTAGCTCCAGCCTGCTGGAGGACCAGGCCGGGACTGCGTTTTCGGGCAAGTACAAAAGCCTTTTCCTATCCAATCAGGGGGACAAGCGGACCAGGTTGCACGCCCTGCTCGATGCGATTGCCGAGATCTACGCGTCAGTGTTCGGGCCGGACCCGATCGTCTACCGTTCCGAGCGGGGGCTGCTCGATTTCCGCGAAGAGATGGGCATCCTGATCCAGGAGGTTGTGGGGAGACGGGTCGGCCCTTATCACATGCCGGTGTTTGCCGGGGTGGCCATGAGCTCCAACGAGTTCCGCTGGTCACCCCGCCTGAAGCGCGACGATGGCCTGTGCCGGCTGGTGCCGGGCCTCGGCACGCGGGCCGTGGACCGCATCAGCAACGACTACCCCGTGCTGCTGTCCCCCGGACAACCGGCCCTGCGGGTGAATGTCACGCCTGACGAAATACGGCGCTATTCACCCGCAAAGGTGGACGTGATCAACCTCCAGGACCGGGTTTTCGAGACGGTGCCGCTGGACCGCCTCCTCCACGGGCACGGAAGAGACATTCCGCATCTGTCCCACCTGATTTCAGCCTACCGCGACGGCCAGATCTGCCACATCCCGACCATGGAACTCCACCTGAACCGCGACGAAATGGTCGCCACCTTTGACGGCCTGGTGAAGCGCACCCCGTTCATCAGGCAGATCAAGGCGATCCTGCAGGCCCTGCGGGAAGGGATGAAGATGCCCGTGGAGATAGAGTTCGCCCATGACGGCAATCAACTCTACCTGCTGCAGTGCCGGCCGCAAAGCATGGAAAACGAGGCGCTGCCCGGCACCATACGGGATGACATCCCGGAGAGCGAGGTCCTGTTTACGGCGCATCGGTTCATTTCAAACGGACGCATACCGGACATAACCCATATCGTCTACGTCCCGCCGGAATGCTACGCGGCACAGGCAAGCCTGGATGCGCTGGTGGACATCGGCCGGGCGGTGGGGCTGTTGAACGCTCTGCTCCCCAAACGCCGCTTCATCCTGCTGGGTCCGGGGCGCTGGGGGAGCAGGGGAGACATCAGGCAGGGGGTCCACGTCTCCTATGCCGATATCTGCAATGCGGCGGTTCTGATGGAGATCGCATACAAAGCAGGCTCCCACGAACCAGACCTCTCCTTTGGCACGCACTTTTTTCAGGACATGGTGGAAGCCGGCATCCGGTATATCCCCCTCTATCCGGAAGACCACGGCAACAGGTTCAACCGCCGGTTCCTCATGGACTCCAAGAACCTGCTGGCAGCGATGCTGCCGGGGTACGCGCACCTGGCTGACGTGCTGCGGGTGATCGAAGTCTCGCGGGAAAGGGTCGGTAAAATTCTCAGGATAGTGATGAACGCCGACCAGGTCATGGCCATGGGGTTTTTTGCGGAACCGGCAACGGGCAGCGGGAAGGGTGGGCCTGAAAACGGGACAGGGTATTCCGCCCCATCGTGATGGGGATGTTGCAATCGTGGAGCAGGATTCGGAAAGGAGACAGTATGTCGGTCGTGAAGATCATGCCGTGCCTTGACATGAAAAACGGGCGTGTCGTCAAGGGGGTGAATTTCGTAAACCTGCAGGATGCCGGCGATCCGGTGGAAAACGCCCGGTATTATCAAAGCGAGGGAGCCGATGAACTGGCCATGCTCGACATCGCCGCAACCCTTGAAAACAGGAAAACCCGCCTGGAGTGGGTAGAAAATGTCGCGGCAGTCATTTCCATCCCCCTGACGGTGGGCGGCGGCATCGGCAGCATGGATGACATCAGGATGACCCTTGCCGCGGGCGCCTCCAAGGTCTCCATGAACAGCGCCGCGGTCAAGGACCCTTCTCTGGTGCGCCATGCCGCCCGAGAGTTCGGTTCCGAGCGGATAACCGTGGCGGTCGATGCCCGCAGAAACAGTGCAATGCCGTCGGGTTTCGAACTGGTGGTTTCCGGCGGCACGAAACCGGTCGGCAGGGATGCCGTCGAATGGGCGCGCCAGTGCCAGGATCTCGGCGCGGGCGTCATCCTGCCCACAAGCATGGATGGCGACGGCACGCGAGCAGGATATGACCTCGCATTCACCAGGGCGATCGCCGATGCGGTCACCGTGCCGGTCGTCGCATCCGGCGGCGCCGGAACCCTCGAACATTTTTACGACGGCGTGGTGCAAGGCGGGGCCCGGATTCTGCTGGCGGCGTCGGTGTTCCATTTCAAGACCTTCCGCGTCAAGGACGTGAAAGAGTATCTGCACGGCCGGGGCATCCAGGTCAACCTCTGATCCCGTATCGCCTGGCGCGGGAGTGGAGAAGCCAGCGGCTGAAGCCCGGGAAGCCGGGGGAAATCAGGGGTGTTCGCTATGATCCCGTGTCGGGGGTGTGTGTCGGCCGGATGAAGTTCAGCCTAAGCCTCAGAGTGCAGCCGGGATCGCCGGCAAGGGCGGGATGTGTCACTGGGGTCCGGCGCACCGCGAACGATGTGCCGGGCACGCCCCACGTTCAACTCAGCTTGGTCTGGGTGACAAAATCGAAGCGGGACAGGTTGCTGACATGCCTGAGCAGTTCGTCGTTATGCCAGTTCCCCTTGACGACAATTTCATAATTGGTCGTTGATTCCCGTATCTGCTGGCTGAGGTTGATGTCAATGATCTGGATGTTCCTTTCCGTAAAATAGTCTTTGAGCGTCAGGAGCGACTGTTCCCCCAGGTTGTTGCATTCCACCATGATGTTTTTGTGCTGGTCCCGCGGTATCCGGTTCCCAAGCTGTTTGAGCGCTGTCAGCGAAACCAGGCCAATGGCAGTACAGAATATCGGCAGGATGATCATGCCTGCCCCGCACGCCATGCCCAGGCCGGCGTTGTACCAGAGAGTCGCGGCCGTGGTCAGTCCGCGGATGCTGCCTCGCTCCTTGATAATGACGCCCGCCCCGAGAAAGCCTATGCCGGAGATGATCGACGCGGCAATGCGCGACGGGTCAAGACCGATATTGATATTGTCGATAATCTCGCCAGGCTTGTAGTAAAAGTATTTTGAGACAATCATCATTAATGCCGCACTGACACAGACAAGAATGTTGGTTCTCAAGCCGGCGCTTATGCCGTGCCGTTCCCGCTCATACCCCAGGAGAGCTCCGCAGAGTACAGCCAGCAACAGGCGAAATACCAGGTTGGCTTCATAAGGGTAATCGCTCATAGCGCATTGACCTCCGGAATATAATCATCGTCCGCAGCCGCCGTTGATACGGTACTGCCGATAAGCAAAACGCCATCCACAACAGGTTCGTTCTAGCAGCCCTTCGAAAAAGGCATGCATTTACGACCGGTTTGATTCGGTTTTGAGCTATGGCTCGCGTGCGTGTATCTTGCCGATATTCAGGATAGACGGTGGACGCGGTTTTGAGCGGCACTCCGATGCCTTGTTCGTCGGCTTAGCTATGGCGCCTGCCGTGGCAGCCAGCCGCCGTCAGCACTACTACCGCCCTGATTTCCGTCCGCGCCGGGCCCGCCGTTCCCGGGCAGCCTCGCAGAGTCGCCGCTCTTCTTCACTGCGGGGCTCCCAGCGGGGAACTTCCGTGGGCGTGCCCTCCCTGTCCAGGGCGACCATGGTGAAGAATCCCGCGGCCGCCACGGCGCTGTCGCCCGTGAGGACATTCTCGGTTTCAACCACCACGTCCACATCGATGGATGTCCGGCCGGTGCAGACCACCCGGGCCTCCACCTTGACCACTTCCCCCAGCCGTACCGGGCGCAGCAGAGAGATCTGCTCGGCCCCGGCCGTGACCACCTCGCGCCGGGCATAGCGCCAGGCGGCTATGGCGGCGGCCTTGTCCATGAGCCCCATGATCACGCCGCCGAAGATGGATCCCGCCGGGTTGGTGTCCTGGGGGAGCAGGGTTTCGATCAGGGTCCAGTCGCGGTTCATGGCGTGCCTCCTAGAGGATCCGGTTCAGGAACGACTGGATCCGCTCGTTGTTCATTCCCTCGGCAAAGAACTCCCGGGGGGTCCCCTCGGCCAGGAAGTTCCCCTTTTCCATGAAGATCACCCGGTCGGCCAGTTCCCGGGCAAAGCCCATGTGGTGGGTGACGATGATCATGGTCATCCCCTCGTCGGCCAGGGCGTGGATGGTGTCGAAGACCTCCCCGACCAGTTCCGGGTCCAGGGCCGAGGTGGGCTCGTCGAAGAGCATGAGCTTCGGCCGCATGGCAATGGCCCGGGCAATGGCCACCCGCTGCTTCTGCCCGCCGGAGAGGGTGGCGGGATAGACGTCCTTCTTGTCGGTGAGACCCACCTTGGCCAGCATGGCCAGGGCGGTTTCCCGGGACTCGGCGGCACTCTTCTTCTGCACGGTGAGGGGGCCTTCCATCACGTTGCCGAGGACCGTCATGTGGGGAAAGAGATGGAAGTGCTGGAAGACCATCCCGATTTCGGCCCGCAGGGCGCAGATCACCGGCTGCTTGTCCAGGTGGAGCTTGCCGTGGCGCCGGATGTAGCCTACCTCGTTCCCCTCGAAGCGGATGGTTCCCTCGTCGATCTCTTCCAGGAAGTTGATGGAGCGGAGCAGCGTCGACTTGCCCGAACCGGACGGGCCGATGATCACGAGCTTTTCCCCCGGATGGACCGCCAGGTTGACGCCGTTCACCGCCGTGAGGCTCTTGAAGCGCTTGGTGATGTTCTCCAGCTGGATGAGGGGCTTAACGTCGCTCATAGATCCCTGCCCGGTGCTCGATCTTTTCGAAGAGGAAGGTGAAGAAGGTCGTGAAGATCAGGTAGATGACGGCGGCCAGGATGAGGGCCGTCACGTTGAAGTAGGTATTGAACATCTGGTCCGCGGCCCGCATCAGCTCGACCATGGCAATGGTGGAGACCAGGGCCGTGTCTTTGATCAGGGCGATGAACTCGTTGCCGATGGGAGGCATGAGCCGCTTGTAGGTCTGGGGGATGACGACCCGGCGCATGGCCTGGCCGTAGGTCATGCCCAGGGCCTTGGCCGCCTCGGTCTGGCCATGGTCGATGCTCTGGATGGCTCCCCGGATGATCTCGCCCAGGTAGGCCGAGTAGTTGAGCCCCAGGCCGATGACCGCGGCGGTGACGGGCTTGAGGGTGATGCCGAGGGAGGGGAGTCCGTAGTAGATGAAGAAGAGCTGAAGCAGGAGGGGCGTGCCCCGGAAGAGCCAGATGACGAACCAGCAGAGGGCCGACAGGGGCCTGAAGGTGCTGATCCGCCCCAGGGCGATGAGGAGCCCGCCGATGGGGGAGATGAACATGGTGCAGAGCACCAGCAGGAGCGTCATCACCGCACCCTTGAGAAGCACCGGCAGGAACTTCAGGCAGTCCTGGAGGAACGTGACGTAGCGGGGTTTCCGTTCCCGCTCCACCGAGGCGACGAAGTTCTTCGCCTCGCTGTTGTCCGGGTAGAGGGAGAGCACCTCACGGGCCGCGGCCAGGGCTTCGTCCATCTCCTTGGCAGCAAAGTGGAGCTTGGCGATCTGCATCCGGCTCCGGACAAAGGCATCGCCTTCCTCGCCCGCCCGGGGCGCCGGGACCTTCTTCAGCACCTCCATGGCGGCGGGGAGATCCCCGGCCCCCATCAGGTCGTTGGCCTCCCGGAAGAGGGCGTCGTAATCGGCTTCGGACGCCAGCGCCGCTGCAACGGTGATCCACAAAAAAAGCAGGGCCGTGGCGACCCTGCCGAGAGTGTATGGTTTAAGGTTCATAGAAAAGCTCATTTGAGAAGCGTGGATTTTCCGCAAGGTCAAGGCGGGCAAGGATTTGAGCGGAGGCGTACTTCTGTACGCCGCACAATCAAATCCGAAGCCCAACGCCGAGATTGCGGAAAAGCCGCGCTTCTCTTACCACTTCTTGGGGTTGGTGATGTCTTCTGCAAACCACTTGCGGGAGATCTTCGCCAGGGCGCCGTCCTTCACCATGGCGTCGAGGGTCTTCTGCACCTTTTCGCGCAGGTCCTTGTCTTCCTTGCGGAAGGCGACGCCGAAGGGCTCCTTGCTGATGAAGCCGGGGACCACCTTGAACTGGCCCGGGCGCTTGGCGATGAAGTCGCGGCCGGTCACGTTGTCGATCACCACCACGTCGATGCGGCCCGCTTCAAGATCCAGCAGCGCCTTGGGGTTGTCCTCGTACTCCTTGAGCTCGGCCGGTGCGGTGGGGAGCTTCTTCACGGCGTTGAGGGCCGAAGAGCCCTTCTGGGCGCCTATTTTCACGTTCTTCAGGTCGGCGATCTTTTTGAAGCGCTTCTCGGAGAACTTCACCACGGCGATCTGGCCGTCCATGATGTAGGGCTTGGTGAAGGCCACCTGCTTGGCCCGCTCATCGGTGATGGTCATGCCGTTCCAGATGGCATCGAATTTCTTGGAGTTGAGGGAGTGGATGACCCCGTCCCAGGCGGTGGGCTGCCACTCGATCTTGATGCCCAGGCGCTTGCCCACTTCTTCGGCGGCGTCGATGTCGAAACCGATCAGCTTGCCGCTGGCATCGCGGTATCCCATGGGGGGGAAGGCGTCATCGAGGCCGATGACCAGTTTTCCGGCGGATTTGACCCGGTTCCAGGAACCGTCGGCCGCGAAGGCGGTTGCGGCAAAAGCAACGAGCAGGGCAGAGACCATCAGCAATACGAGTTTTTTCACGTTCGGCACCTCTCTCTTAAAATGAAATTAACTGCATGGAACAACAAGTTGCCAGCACCGAACGCGAATTATTGCAGAAAGGTGACAGGGCGTCAAGCAATGAGAAGCCTGCCGATGCATCGTGGAAATCGGGCCGGCACGTCCCGGAGCAACTGGCCGGTTGCGGGAGTATCGTGCCCCCAGCCCTTGCGGATATCTCCCGGAACGCTAAACTAAATTAAATTTAACATTGCATGTTTCTGCGGAGGATACATGGCAAGCCACACGGGAGCTGCCGGAAACGGGAGCGTGCCTGCACAGGACATGGGGGTGCCGGCGGGAGACGGTATCCGCCGGCTGGCGGCGGTGGCGGTTTTGCTCGCGACACTGCCGGCATCTGTGGTCGCTGCCCGTTGTGAGCCGTCGGTCGAAATCACCGTTTCGCCAGGGGACACCCTGCTGCAACTGTGTGGCAAGCACCTTGAAAATCCCGGCCGCTGTCCAACCATTGCCCGGCTCAACCACTTGCAGAACCCCGACCTCATCCATCCCGGACAGCGCATCAGGATTCCCGCGGCACTGTTCAGGGGCACCGGTCTGGAAGGAGTCATCACCTTCCTTAGCGGCGACGTGCGCCTCGAAGGCAAAGGCGGCATCATCGAGCAGCTTGCCGGCATTGGCGGCCGCGTGCCCGCCGGGGGGCGGCTGGTGACCGGCGTAACGGGTGCCGTGGAGGTCGGCTATGAGGACGGCAGCTCGTTCCTGATGCGCGGCAACGGCAGTGTCGACGTTGTCCGCGCGCTCCGGCGGGATAACGTGTTCTTCGACCGGGAACTGCTGCTCGGCAAGGGCAATCTGATAACCCGCATCAAGAGGGCCACGGGGCGGGAGCAGCGTTTCGAGATCCGTACCCCCTCTGCCGTGGCTGGTGCGCGGGGTACCGAGTTCCGGGTGGGGGTGGGCCGGGCGGGTGAAACCCGCACCGAGGTGCTGGAGGGCCGGGTCGGGGTTGACGCCCGTGGCCGCGAGGTCCCCCTGGCCGCGGGAGAGGGCACCCTGGTGCGCGCGGGTGAGCCACCGCTGCCGCCGCAGCGGCTTCTGGCCCCTCCCGGGGTGGAGGCACGGCCGGCCCTCTTCCGCTCCGGGCCGGTCCGGTTCGCTCACTCGGAGGCGCCGGATGCCGCGGGGTACCGGGTCATGGTCGCCCGCGACGGCGACATGAAGGAACTGGTGTACGACGCGCTGCTCCCCGCCGGTGAGCCGTGGGTGATCCGGGGACTTGCCGATGGAGCCTATCACCTGAGCAGCCGCAGCGTCGACCGGCTGGGGCTGGAGGGGGCCGAGTCCGGGACCGTGCCGTTCACGGTACGCCTGAACCCCCTTCCTCCCTTTGTCAAAACCCCGCGTGACGGGGAGCGGGCGTGTAACCGCTCGCTGACCGTCGGCTGGCTCAAGGTGCACGATGCGGTGTCGTACCGGCTCCAGGTGGCAGGGGGGCGCTCGTTCTCCACCCCGGTGATTGACAGGGATGCGCTCGACGCGACCGAATTCGAGACGGGGCCGCTGAACGCCGGCACCTATTTCGTCCGGCTCGGCTCCATTGCTGCGGACGGCTATCGGGGCGAGTGGACCAACCCCGTGGAGGTTACGGTCGTTCCGCCGCCGGCCGCCCCCGAATTCGAGGAGACGCGCTGCAAGGGCTCCGTGCTCGACGTGAGGGTGCGGGCGGTGCCGGGTGCTCGCTCTTATTGCTTCCAACTGGCAAGGGACCGGGCCTTTGCCGAACTGCTGGGCGAGGAGGTCGCCGATCGGCCGGCCGCTTCCTTTCCCCTGCCACCGGAGCCGGGAGAGTACTTCGTCAGGACGGCGGCCATCGACGGAGAGGGCTGCCAGGGAGATTTTTCGCCACCCCGGAGCTTCCAGGTGAACCGGTCCTTTCCCTACGGCGCGCTGGGAATCCTCGGCGTGGCGGGACTGCTCCTGGGGCTGCTTCTCTAGGGGCTGGAGCGACGCGTTATGGCCGGGGAGCAGAGGACAACATACCACATCGTCGCGGCTGCCGCCGCCGGGGTGGTCCTGCTGTTCGTGCTGGACGGACTCGGCTTCTTCGAGGGGCTGAACCGTTTCGCCTATGATCTCGCGTTTCGCCTGCGCGGCGAGGTGCGGCCCCATGCGCCCATCGTGCTCGTCACCGTGGACGAGGAGAGTCTCGGGAAACTGGGGCCCTGGCCCTTGAAACGGAGCGTCTACGGCGCGCTCCTGGACAAGGCAGGCGCAGCGCGGGCCGTGGGGTTCGCCATCATCATGAGCGAGCCCCGCGAAGGCGACGACAGTTTTGCCGCAGCCATTGCCCGGCATGGGAGAGTGGTTGTGCCCGCCTACATCGACGACCGGCTCCGGCTCGCGTTGCCCGCCCCGTCGCTGGGGCGCGTCCCCACCGGGCACCTGCACCTGGAGCCCGATGTGGACGGTATTGTCCGGCACGTCTATCATGGGCTGGAAACCGGCGGGCGACAGGTCCCTTCGCTGGCCCTCGCGCTGCGCGATGCCGCCCGGGCCGTGACGGCGCCATCAGCCGCCGGTGCGCCGTTGCCGGAAGCGTCCTCGGCCGCCATCGCCCAGCACTACCCCATGTACATCGATTTCTGCGGCCCGCCCGGCATGTTTCCGCGCTTTTCCCTGGCCGATGTGGTGGCGGGGAACGTCCGGCCGGATGCATTCCGCGACGCCTTCGTCCTGGTGGGGGTAACGGCGCCGGGCATCGACGAGCGGGTCATTGTTCCCTTTTCCCAGGCCCGCAACAGGATGGCCCCCGTGGAGGTTCAGGCGAATATCCTCGATACGGTGCTGAAGGGGAACGGCATACGTTCTCCCAGCAGCGCGTCCCGCCTTGCCCTCTGCGCCGTGCTGGCCGGTTGCTGGCTCCTGCTCTTTCTGCTCTTCAGTGAAGCCGGTTCGCTGGCGGTTTTGTTCGTCAGCCTCGCGGGCATACCGCTCTGCACCCTGTCTCTGTTCGCATTCCGGCAGGTATGGGTCGATCCCGCCATCTTCGCGCTCACGGTTGCGTATCTCTACACGGTCGTGTTCGTGTACCGCCTGGCGGAGGCAAGCGCCAGGCTCGGTCGGCAGTATGAAGCCATTGCAGCGAATCTGCCGGCCGAGGGGAGCATCCCTCCGTGCTCACGGGGGATCGCGGGTCTTCTGTCCATTGGCGGAATTAATGCCAGCGTGGCGATTCTGGACGCTGCCACGCAGCAACTCGTGGAACGGAGCATCAGGATCGAGTCCGCCAACAGGGAGCTGGAAGCGTTCAACTACTCGGTTTCCCATGACCTGCAGGCACCGCTGCGTGTCATTCGCGGCTTTGCCGTCGCCTTGGAAGAGGATTGCCGGGAAGAGGTGGACCCTGCCTGCCGTGAATACCTTGCCAGGATCCGCATCAATGTAACGAAAATGGAGGAGCTCATCGAGGCGCTGCTCGGTCTGTCGCGAATCGGCCGTGCCGATCTGCTGCGCCTTCCGGTAGACCTGAGCGACATGGCAACGGAGATTGCCGGTGAGCTGCGCCGGGCGGCGCCGGAGCGGCCCGTGGAGTTTGTGATCCGCACGGGGGTGGTGGTCAATGCCGACGCACATCTCATGAGGGCGGTCATGACCAATCTCATGGAGAACGCGTGGAAATTCACCGCCGGAGTCGTTCCGTCAGTGATCGAGTTCGGCGTGGAGGAGGCGGGAGGAGAGCGGCGCCTGTATCTCCGCGACAACGGCGTCGGTTTCGACAACGCCTATGCGGACAAACTGTTTGTGCCGTTCCAGCGCCTCCACAGCAAGGCGGAATTCCCCGGCACCGGCATCGGCCTGGCCACGGTCCAGCGAATCATCCATCGCCATGGCGGCCGGGTCTGGGCTCGCGGGGAAACGGGGAGTGGCGCCGTTTTTTTCTTCACCGTCCCCGCCTGATGGGCCGGTAGGGCCGGTTGGTCCCTAGACCAGCCGCTGCCCGCCGTCCACGTGTACCACCGATCCGGTGACATACCCGTTCTTCATAAGCGAGATCACCGCGGCGGCCGCGTCCTCGGGCCTGCCGATCCGCCGGGCCGGGAGCCGGGCGGCGAGGGCGTCGAACATCCTCTTCCGTTCGGCGGGGCTCATGCCGGCATAGGCGGGAGTATCCACGATCCCCGGCGAGACGGCGTTCACCCGCAGGGGCGCCAGTTCCACGGCCAGGCTCCGGCAGAGGGCCTCCACGGCGCCGTTCACTGCGGCGTACGCCGAAAGGCCGTCCACGGGCTTGGTCGCGGCCACGCCGGAAAAGAAGGTGATTGAGCCCCCCTCCCTGATTCGCTGGGCCCCGTAGCGGGCCGCAAAGTACTGACCCCAGAACTTGCTGTCGAAGATCTGGCGGAACGATGGGGTTTCCAGCTCCAGAAACGAGCCCGCCACGCCGGTGGCCGCGGTTACGACCAGGTGGTCCAGTTCGCCGGTTTCGGCGAAGAACGCCTGTACGGCCTGTTCCTGCGTCACATCAAGGGAACGGGCCTCAACCGGCTGGCGAATCTCGTCCGCGGCTTGCCGGAGCTTCTCCTCCGACCGGCCGGCGATCACCACCCGGGCCCCCTCGTCCGCGGCCATCTTCGCCACGGCGAGCCCCATGCCGGAACTGCCGCCGATCACTACCACCTTCGCACCGTTGAGCGACATGTCTACCTCCTCTTGTCCCCCTGCTGCGCCAGTTCCTCCTCCATTTCCAGGACCCGCATCGTGATCTTGAGGATCGAATCGGGGTTGAGCGAAATGGAGTCGATTCCCTGCTCCACGAGAAAGGCCGCGAACTCGGGGTAGTCACTGGGGGCTTGGCCGCAGATGCCGCTGTGGCGTCCGTTGCGACGCGCCCCCTCCACCACCCGGCCGATGAGTTCCATGACCCCCGGGTCCCGCTCGTCAAAGACGTGGGCCACCAGGGCCGAGTCCCGGTCCACGCCGAGGGTGAGCTGGGTCAGGTCGTTGGAGCCTATGGAAAAGCCGTCGAAGAGCCGCGAGAACTCGTCGATCATGATGACGTTGTTGGGGATCTCGCACATGACGTAGACCTCCAGGCCGTTTTCGCCCCGCACGAGGCCGTTCGTCGCCATTTCGGCCAATACCTTCTCCGCCTCCACGATGCGCCGGCAGAAGGGGATCATGGGGATTACGTTAACGAGCCCCATCTCGTCCCGGACCCGCTTCAGGGCCCGGCATTCCAGGGCGAACCCTTCCCGGTAGCGCTCGTCGTAGTAGCGCGACGCCCCCCGGAAGCCGATCATGGGGTTCTCCTCGTCGGGCTCGAAGGCCCGGCCCCCCAGGAGCGAGGCATACTCGTTGGTCTTGAAGTCGCTCATGCGGACAATGACCGGTTTGGGATGAAAGGCGGCGGCAATGGTGCCGATCCCCTCGGCGAGCTTTTCCACAAAGTAGGCGGGCGGGTCGGCATGGCCGGCGGTGAGGCGCGCGATCTCGCGCCGCGATGCCTCGTCCTCCACCCGGAGGGGGTGGACCAGGGCCATGGGATGGATCTTGATATGGTTGGTGATGATGAACTCCATCCGGGCGAGCCCCACCCCGTCGTTGGGAATCCGGCAGAGGGAGAAGGCCTCCTCCGGGTTGCCCAGGTTCATCATGATCCTGGTGCGGGGGCGCCGCATGCCGGCCAGGTCAACCCGCTCCACCCGGAAGGGGAGTTCGCCGCTGTAGATTCTGCCCACTTCTCCTTCGGCGCAGCTCACCGTTATCTCCCGGTTGCTGGCGATCCGTTCGGTCCCGTCGCCGGTGCCGACCACCGACGGGATGCCCAGCTCGCGGCTGACGATGGCGGCGTGGCAGGTGCGCCCCCCCTTGTTGGTGACGATGGCCGCGGCGGTCTTCATGACCGGCTCCCAGTCGGGGGTGGTGGTGTCGGCCACCAGGACCTCGCCGGGGCTGAAGTCGCCCAGCCTGTGGATGTCGGTGATGACCCGGGCCGGGCCGGCGGCGATCTTTCCGCCCACGCTGGTACCGGTGGCCAGCACCTCTCCCTTCTGCTCCAGGATGTACGTCTCCAGGAAGTCGAGCCGTTTGCGGGATTCCACCGTTTCGGGCCGGGCCTGAACGATGAAGAGCCGGCCAGACTCCCCGTCCTTGGCCCATTCGATGTCCATGGGCATCTCGCGGCCGGCCCGCTTCTCATAGTGGGACTCGATCAGGAGGGACTGGCGGGCCAGCTCCAGCACCTCGTCGTCGCTGAGGCAGAAGCGGCGCCGTTCCTCCCGGGGCACCTCCACGTTCTTGGTCAGGTGCTTGGAGGTGCCGGTGCCGTAGATCATCCGGATCTTCTTCTCCCCCAGCCGGCGCCGGACGATGGGGCGGAATCCCTGCCGGAGCGCGGGCTTGAAGACCGTGAACTCGTCCGGGTTCACGGCCCCCTGGACCACGTTCTCGCCCAGGCCCCAGGCGCCGGTGATCAAAACCGTGTCCCGGAAGCCGGTCTCGGTGTCGATGGTGAAGATGACCCCGCTGGAGGCGAGGTCCGACCGGACCATCTTCATGACGCCCACGGAGAGCCCCACCTTGAAGTGGTCGAACCCCTGGTCGATGCGGTATGAAATGGCCCGGTCGGTGAAGAGGGAGGCGAAGCAGCGGCGGCAGGCGTCCAGGAGTTGCGCCTCGCCCCGGACGTTCAGGTAGGTTTCCTGCTGCCCCGCAAAGGAGGCCGTGGGGAGATCTTCTGCCGTGGCCGAGCTGCGGACCGCCACGTCGCAGTTCTCGCCATACTCGGCGCAGAGCCCCCGGTAGGCCTCTCTGATCTCTTCCGCCAGTTCTCCGGGGAGGGGGGCGCCGTACACCAGCTCCCGCAGTCGGCGTCCCCGGAGCGCCAGGTCGTCCACGTCCTCCTTGACCAGTCCCGCCAGGGTCTGTTTCATTTCATCCAGGATCCCCGCCGACCGGATCAGGTGCCAGTAGGCCTCCGCCGTGATGGCGAAGCCGTTGGGGATCCGCACCCCCAGGGGCCTGAGCTCCCCGAACATCTCCCCGAGGGAGGCGTTCTTGCCCCCGACCAGGGGGACATCGTCAATGGTTATTTCCGAGAACCAGCGAATCCAGGACATGGAAGAACCTCCCTGTGCTTCCTATCCGTTCAGTTTGGCGGCGATCTGCGCCACATGCCTGCCCTGGAAGCGGGCCCCGGCCAGATCGTTCTCGCTCGGCAGCCGTTCCCCCTGGCCGCCGGCTATGGTGGACGCGCCGTAGGGGGAGCCGCCGGTGATTTCGTCGATCCGCGTCTGGCCGGCAAAGGTATAGGGGAGCCCCACGATGACCATCCCCTGGTGGAGGAGGAAGGTGTGGAAGGTGAGGATGGTGGATTCCTGGCCCCCGTGCTGGGTGGCGGAACTGGTGAAGACGCCGGCGGCCTTGCCCACGAGGGAGCCCTTCACCCAGAGCCCGCCGGTGGCGTCCAGAAACTGGCGCATCTGGCCGCACATGTTGCCGAAGCGGGTTGGTGTGCCGAAGATGATGGCGTCCGCCGAGGCAAGCTCGTCCACCGTGGCCACCGGGATGTGGGCAAAGGCCTTCTGGGGTTCGACGGCGCCCATCTTTTCCAGCACGTCGGGCGGCAGCGTTTCGGGCACGCGGCGCAGCACCGCTTCGGCGCCGGGCACCTCGCGGACCCCCTCGGCCACGGCCTCGGCCATGCGATGGATGTGTCCGTACATGGAATAGTAGACAATGAGAACGTTCATGACAAAGCTCCTCCTGACGGCGATAGTGACCAGCAGGGAAAAGCGTACCGCAATCCGGCGGGGATGCAACGAAACGGCAGGAAGAGGGTCAGAACCTGCGGATCACGAACTGGCCGCGGGCGAGCCTGTTCTGGAGCCAGAGGCCCAGGAACTGCTTGATGACGGCGCGGGTGGGGGGGACGATGAAGAACAGGCCGACCACGTCGCTGAAAAAGCCGGGGGTCAGGAGGAGCAGCCCTCCCAGGAGAACCAGCGCGCCGTCGAGCAGGCCGGCGGCCGGGAGCCGCCCCAGGGCCAGCTCATCCTGGATGCGGCGCAGGATCACGAAGCCCTGGGAGCGGACCAGCCAGGCGCCGGCGAGGCTGACGACCAGCAGCAGGGCCACGGTGGGCAGGGCGCCGATCAGTTTGCCCACCCTGATGAGGAGGTAGAGCTCTATGATCGGAACGACGCTGAAGATGAGGAAGAGTCTCAGGAGCATGAAGGATGAGTGCGGCAGTGCGCCAAGGACCCGGGGAGGCCCTCAGGCGTCGCCCATGCAGAGGCGCAGCCGCGGCTTGGAGTTTCTGGAGCGGGTGGTTTCCGACGCGCCAGCCAGCCGTCCCGTGGCCACGAGGTAGCCGTAGGCCAGGCCGAGGATGTCGGCGACGCCGCCCATGGTGAGATTCATCCGCACGTACTTGCGGTTGAGTTCCGTGAGAAACGCGACCGGATCTCCCCCCTCGGCAATGAGCCGCTCCAGGGTCTGGCCGTCGCGCCGCAGCCGGGCCAGTCCCATGGTGCCGCAGCGGTGGAGGGTGGTGGTGTCGTCCACCGTTTGCATGAGGCGGGCAAGCATGGCAAAGGAGGCACTGGTGAAGCAGCCGGTCCGTTCGATGGCAGTCAGATACGCCGGCACGGCGCAGGTGAACAGGGAAGGGAGTCCGTCCAGGACCTCGTGCACGACGCCGCCGGCGCCGAAGCGGGAGCGGGCCGAATGGCCGTTGGTTGCCTGATCGCGGCGCAGGGCGAAGAATTCCTCGCCCAGCTCGGACACCGCCCGGTTCAACCGCTTTTCGTCATCGGAGTCGCATCGCCAGCGGGCAACCAGCAACAGCCCGCTCAGGAACAAGTAGCCCTTGAGGGTGTTGGAGCCCAGCTCCTCCATCATGACCTCTTCGGCCCGCCGGCCGATCACTGCCTGGCAGAGGAAGCGCTCCCCGTCGGTAAGCGAGCGGATCAGCTCCGCCAGGTAGTCACCCAGGATGTGAAGCGACCGCTCCATCTTGTCGAGTGAAAGATCAGGGTGGGAGCCTTGGTCGGCAAGGTCCACGAGCCCCGGTTTCGGCGTCAGATAGAGCGCCATGGCCCCTCCCTTGACGAGGGACTGGGCAAACTGCTCAATCTCGAAGATGCGCGAGGAGTTCATGGAGCCTCCCGGGTCTCTCCGCCGGGGTGGGGTGCCGGTGGCGGATGCAGTCGGCGGCCCGTTGGCCGCACGCGAGACAAGGACGAGGGGTGAGTCCGAGGAGCGCCCGGCTAAGCCGGGTTCCGCTGCCATCGTACACATCCAGATCGATGAGCCGCGAAAAAGGCGTTCCCATCTCCAGGGCAATACAGCGTTTTTTAGCCTCAGTCGCGTCCAGAGGGACGTGCATGATAGCATATGCATCGTCTTTGTCACCAGATTTCTTGAGGTTGAGCAGCTCGGGGAGCACCTTCACCAGATTCCGGAAGGTAATCGACAGGACTGCTTCGTCTCGGTCGTCGGTGCCGCTGCCCGGCGGCGCCAGGGAGAGGATCAGGGTGGTCGGGTACCCGGCGTCCAGGTAGAGGGAAAGCATGTCCCGCCGCGCGGCAAGGGCGGGACGAAAAACGGCGCATCCGCGCCACCTTTTCAGGGGTACGTCCATAGGGGAGCTCCACGTCTCCGACTACGCTGACAGTTGGTGCCGATGCAAGCCGACGTCATTGTAGCATGAGGAGTGCGGAAACAATAACGTGTATACATTAAGGGCGGGAGAGAGTTAGCGGGAAACGGTGTTGCCTCCCGCAGCCTTTGCCCTGTCAAGCGCTGCCAGCGCGCTTTCCGCAAGGGCGGGGCCATCGATGCCGGGGGTGGCTCCAGCCACTCCCGCTGAAATGGAGAGCGGCGGCAGCATGGTTCCGTCCCCCATGTCGATGACCGTATGCATCAGGCGCTGCCTGAGCCGGTCCGCGATCATCCCTGCGGTGGACGGTTCCGTTTCGGGGAGGAGCACCGCGAAGGTGTCGCCCCCGTAGCGCGCCACCAGTTCGCCGGGGCGGAGGGAGTTCCGGAGGGTTTGGGCGACGTCGTGCAGGGCCCGGTCGCCGCCGGTGCGGCCGTGGCGTTCGTTGAACGCGCGAAAGCCGTCGATGTCGATCATCACCAGGGACAGGGGACGGCCGCTGGCGGTGAAGCGATCCACCTGGCGCGAGAGGATTTCCTCGAGCCACCGCCTGCTCTGGAAACCGGTAAGGGGGTCCACCACCGCCTGGTTGCGGAGGGCATAATCGCGGACAGTGCCCGAGAAACTTCCCAGGGAAGAGCCCCCCCTGCCGCGCAGGAGGATGCCGAGCAGGTTGCAGGCGGCTGCGTGGGATGCCTGGGCCAGGGACCAGATCAGGTCCTCCTCAAGAACCATGAGCCGCGTGTCTTCAGTGGCCGCCAGGGTGCAGGGGACTTCCGGCTCGCCGGAAACGAGGCTCTGGCCGACGATGTCGCCCCGCTCCAGATGAAGGGGGGTGTCGTCCCGTTCCCGGACGTCGTAGTAGACGGCCAGGCGGCCCTCCAGGATCAGGTGGATGGCGTGGCCCAGGGGGCCGGCGGGTTCGAAGCGCTCACCCCGCCCCAGGCTGACCACGCGGCTGTGCTCAAGAATGCCTTCGATGCATTCGAGGGGGACGAAGCGAAACAGGGGCAGCGCTTCCAGTTCGCTGGCACTGAACGGCAGGTGGTTCCTGGGCATGGGGATCCTCGCGAGCCGGGGGATCAGTATCCCCTGACGATTACCTCAAGGTGGCCGTCGTTGGGACAGAAAATGAGGCCGTGGACCGGTACGTCCCGCGGGATGAGGGGGTTCTGGCGGATCACCGACGTGACGCGGGCCACGTTTTCCTCGGGAGATGAAAAAGCACCCATCCACTGGGCCAGGTCAGGCACCTGGGTCTCGATGACGGACGGGTCGATGCCGCGCGCCACCATCCGCTGCCGGAGATCGTCGGAGTCCACCGCCGCCATGCCGCAGTCCCGGTGGCCGATGACGAAGATCTCCTCCACGCCGAGCATGAACACCGCCGCCACGAGGCTCCTGATGACGCCGCCGCTGAGGGGATCCACTATGGTGTTGCCGGCATTCTTGATAACCTTCGCGTCGCCCCGCTTGATACCCATGGCCGGTTCCAGGAAATCCACCAGCCGGGTGTCCATGCAGGTGAAGATGGCAAACTGCTTTTTCGGGTTCTTGGCCAGGGGGGGGAACACGCCGGGGCTGACGAACTTCCTGTTTGCGTCCAGGATGGTGTCGAGAAGGGTCATGACATTTCCTCGCGCTGGTTTGAGCGACGCCATTTATACCGGCGGCCGCTCCGCCTGTCAATGGGTTTCTCCTGCCAGTACGGAGGTGCGTGGCATGTAACTGTGCGACGTAGTTTGACAATTATCTGCACATTGGTAAAGTTTGAACGGGATGTGTCCCGATACTCGTTGCCTGTCTACAGGGAGGTTGCCATGAAGGTGAGAACCATCGTTGGTGCCGCGTTCGCCGTCGCCCTGCTGGTCGCGTCGACGGCAACAGCGGAGAACAGGGCCGGTTCATTTTCGCTCAGTCCCTACTTCGGAGGCTATACCTTCGACGGGGAGCAGCACATCCGCACAGCGCCCACCTTCGGCGTCCGGGGCGGATACAACTTTACCCCCGCCTGGGGGGTTGAGACCGTGTTCGGCTTTTCCCCGGCCGAGGAAACCAGGGGCAGCAAGGCCGACGTGGACTCCTACACCTACCGTCTTGAGGGGCTCTACCATTTCATGCCGGAAAGCTCCCTGGTGCCGTTCCTGGCGGCCGGCGCAGGGGGGACGACCCTTGACTACGCCGCCGGCTCCAACGGCCGGGACCGCACCGACGGCATCCTCACCTACGGCGGTGGGGTCAAGTATTTCATCACCGACGCCGCGGCGTTGCGGGGCGACGTGCGGGGTATCTTCGATCTGGGCTACTCGTACAGCAACGTCGAGTACACGGTTGGCTTGAGCGTTCTGTTCGGCGGCGCCGCCCCGGCGGCAAGGGCCGTTCCGCCGGCTGCCGCTCCCGCGCCGGCTCCAGCCCCGGCACCCGCGGTCGAACCCGAGCCCGCGCCGGTACCCATGGCTGCCGAGCCGACGCCGGGCCTTATGAAGTACTGTATCACCCTCAACATGGAATTCGACATCGACAAGGCCGACGTCCGTCCCCAGTACCACGACGAGGTGAAGCGGGTGGCGGACTTCCTGAAGGAGTATCCCACGACCACGGCCGTGATTGAGGGGCACACCGACAATGTGGGGGACGACGCCTACAACATGAAGCTCTCCCAGCGGCGGGCCGAAAGCGTGGTCAACTACCTGGCGGACAATTTCGGCATCGACAGGTCGCGCCTCTCCGCCCGGGGCTTCGGCAAGACCCGCCCCATCGCCGACAATGCCACCGAGGCGGGCAAGCAGCGCAACCGCCGGATCGAGGCGATCATCGACTGCGCCCTGGAGAACCCCAAGGTCATCGCGGCCCTGCCGGACCGGCTCTGCATCGCCCTGAAGGTCCAGTTCGACACGGACAAGTGGGACATCAAGCCCCAGTTCCGCGGCGAGATCGCCAAGGTGGGCGATTTCATGAAGCAGAACCCGACCACCACGGCCATCATCGAAGGGCACACCGACCGGGTCGGCACCGCCGATCACAACATGAAGCTCTCCCAGCGCCGGGCCGAGGCGGTGGTCAATTACCTTGTGGAACACTTCGGCATCGAGCGCGCGCGCCTTTCCGCCAAGGGATACGGCTTCAGCCGGCCCATCGCCTACAACTCCACGGCCGAGGGCCGGGCCCTCAACCGGCGGATCAACGCCATCATCGACTGCGTGATCAAGAAGTAGCGTCCGCGATCTGAAGAAAAGAGGGCCGTCTCCCCCTGGGGGAGACGGCCCTCTTTCGTGCGAATGGATCTGCCCGTCACTTTTTCGCGTCGATCCCGTAACTCTTCATCTTGCGGTAGAGGTTGCTCCGCTCCAGCTCGATGGCGTCGGCGGTGCGGGAGATGTTCCAGCCGTACTCCTCCAGTTTCTGAATAATGAATTCCCGCTCGAATTCTTCCCGCGCCTCCCGGAGCGACGAGGGCTCCAGGGCGGCTTCGCTCCGGGGCAGGCCACCCTCGCGGTCCGCGCCTCCGCCAACCGACGGGGGAATCAGGTCAGGGGTTATCACCCGCCCCGGGGTCATGATGACGAGCCGCTCCACGATGGTGCGCAGCTCCCGCACGTTGCCGGGCCAGTCGTGCCGGGCCAGGACGGCCAGCGCCTCGGGAGGCATGGTCTTGCACTCCTGGCCCTCCCGGCGGGCAAAGATGTCGAGGAAGTGCTCCGCCAGCGGCACGATGTCCTCCCGCCGCTCCCGCAGCGGCGGCACTGCCAGGCTGACCACGTTCAGCCGGTAGAACAGGTCGGCGCTGAAGCGTCCCGCTCGGACCTCGTCCTCCAGGTTCCGGGTGCTGGCGGCCATGATGCGCACATCCGCCTCGATGGACCGGGCCCCGCCCGCCCGTTCGAATTTCCGCTCATGGATGAGGCGCAGGAGTTTTGCCTGGGTCCGGGGCGGCATGTCGCCTATTTCATCCAGAAACATGGTGCCGCCGTTGGCCAGGTCGAGCTTTCCCTTCTTCTGGGTTGCGGCGCCGGCAAAGCCCTTTTCGTGGCCGAAGAGTTCGCTGTCGATGAGTTCTTCGGGCAGGGCGGCGCAGTCGAGTTCCACGAAGGGCTTGTCGCGGCGGGGGCTGTGGTAGTGCAGCGACCGGGCCGCCAGTTCTTTGCCCGCTCCGTTTTCGCCGATGATGAGCACCGGCGCGTCGGCTGGCCCGGCCAGCCGGACCTGTTCCCGCAGCCGGCCCATGGCCTCCGATTCCCCCACGATCTCGTGCCCCCTGAAGCTCAGGGCGCGCAACGAATCGTTTTCGGCCCGGAGCCGTCTCGCGTCCAGGCCGTTACGGACCGTGACCAGGATCTTTTCCAGGGAAAGGGGTTTTTCGATGAAGTCGAAGGCCCCCATCTTGGTGGACTTCACTGCCGTTTCAATGGTGCCGTGGCCCGACATCATGACCACCGTGAGCCCGGGATCGGACGCCTTGAGCCGCTGCAGGGTCTCCATGCCGTCCAGCCTCGGCATCCAGATGTCCAAAAGCACCAAGTCGGGCCGATCCTTCTGGACCGTCTCCAGGGCCTCGACGCCGTCCCGCGCGAAGGCGGTCCGGTACCCCTCGTCTTCCAGAATGCCGGCCAGGGCCGTGCGGATGTCCTGTTCGTCGTCCACGACGAGTATCGTTTCGTTCACGTAATCCTCTCTATCCCGTCACGGGTAGTTCAATGACGAACCTGGTCCCTCCGGGCTCGTTGTCCCGCACCCGGATGAACCCGTGATGGTCGGTGATGATGTTGCTGACAATGGCGAGTCCCAGCCCGGTGCCCGACGCCTTGGTGGAGAAGTAGGGCTCGAAGACCCGCGGCTTGTCCTCCGGCGGGATGCCCGGTCCCGTATCGGCCACGGTCACCACCGCCATTTTAAGCTCAGGGTCGAAGCGGCTCACGATCCGGACCTCGCCCGTCCCCCCCATAGCGGCCACGGCGTTGTCCAGGAGGTTGATGAAGACTCGCTTGATCTGGTCCCGGTCCAGTTGCAACTGGGGCAGCCGGTCGTCGGCACTGAAGCCGAACGCCACCCGCCGGTGCCCTTCCCGGAACAGGGTGACCGCCTCGCGGATGACGGCGTTCAGATCGTTGGGAGAGGGGTGGGCTGCGGGCATCCGGGCGAAGTTGGAGAACTCGTCCACCAGGGTCTTCAACTCGTCAACGGACTTGACGATCATGGCCGTGCACTCGTCGAAGACCCGGTCCTCGTCGCCGAAGCGGGGAAGGTAGCGCTTGCGCAGCCGCTGGGCCGAGAGCTGGATCGGGGTCAGGGGGTTTTTGATCTCGTGGGCGATGCGGCGGGCCACCTCGCGCCAGGCGGCCATCCGCTGGGCCTTGATCAACTGGGTCATGTCGTCGAAGACCACCACGGTGCCGAGGAATTCGCCGCTTTCGTCCCGCAGCACCGACAGGTTGAAGAGGAACGTGGCCCGGCTGTCCCGCACCGGCACCGTGATCTGGCGGCTGATGCTGTCCTTTTTGGCCATGACCATGTCCCGCAGGACCCCCTTCACGATGTCGAGCTGCTCTCCCTTGAGCACCTCCCGGAAGTTGTGGCCCACGGCCCGGGGCGTGTCGATCTGCAGGAGCCGGGCCGCAGAGGTATTGATGGTGGTTATCGCCCC
>NZ_JCAMRN010000057.1:0-24736 GCF_059620965.1 Geobacter sp. PheSNFMC | reverse complement strand
GCCTGCGAGGGGCGCGGAGCGGGCCGCACCTGCCGGGGGGGGGCAATGATCGTTCGGGGGGCCGAGGTGGTCATCGGCCTGCCGAAGATAGAGCTGGCAGCTCCCTTGACCTTGCGCAGCAACTCTTCCCGAAAGACTCGCTGGGCATCGGCGCTGTCGGTCACGTTTTTCGGGATGTAGTCGATGGCGCCTGCATCGAGGGCGTCAAAGGTGGCCTTGGCGCCCTCGCAGGTGAGGGTCGAGACCATCAGGACCCGTGTCGGGCACTTGGCCATGATCTGTTTGAGGGCGGAGATCCCGTCCAGCCGCGGCATCTCGATGTCCATGGTGATCAGATCCGGCCTCAGGGCCAGGGCCTTTTCCACCCCTTCCATCCCGTCAACGGCTATGCCGACCACCTCGATCGCCGGGTCCTTCTCGAGAACGCTCCGGATCACCATCCTCATGAAAGAAGAATCGTCGACGACCAGGACTCGCAGTTTTCGTGTCTGATTCTGAAGCATGCGCAATCACCCGTTCTTGAAGATATTACCTACCAACTCCCTGATCTCTTCCACCCGGTCATCCAGCTCATAGCAGAACCGCTCGATATCCAGTTCGGAGAGCCGTGAGCCGGAGCCCTGGAGCATTCCCCACGCCGGTTCGTCGGCCAAGGAGAAGCTTACCCATGCCTTGCCGCCATAGTCAAGCTGGCGTACGTTGCAGAAGAGGTCGGCCAGATTGACTATGGCGGTGAGTCGCGGGGCGTTCTTCGCCTCCTGGGGGGCGTGATGGTGGGCGATCACCTCGCAGTAATCATCGGGGAATCGCCATGCCCGGGCGATGCAGAGCCCGATTTCGCAGTGGGTCGTTCCAAGGAATTCCTCCTCGGCCTCCACGAGCCTGTGGGGCTTGTCGTTGATGGAGTCGACGATCTTCTGGAACTCATCCCGCATGTAGTAGCTGAGGAACACCTCGCCGATGTCGTGGATGATCCCACCGATGTACGCCTTTTCCGTGTCGTGGTAGCCCACCTTTTCCGCGATCATCCGGGCCACGATGCCGACGCCGAAGGAGTGCTCCCAGAACGGCTTGACGCCGAGGACGCCATCTTTCCCCTCGGAGCATTGGATAATGGAGCAGGTGAGGATGAACTCCCGGATATGCCGCAGCCCCAGATAGACCAGAGCCCCCTTGAGGGAGGTGATCTCGGTGGCCGGACGGTAGAGGGGCGAGTTCACCATCTTGAGAACCCTGGCGGCCATGACCTGGTCGGTCAGGACCAGTTCGGCCACATCGTCCACATCCACTTCGGGCTCGTCCAGGAGTGAAAGGACCTGAATGGCGACAGCGGGGATGGTGGGAAGATCAATCATCCCGCCGAGCAGTGCGGCCGCCTTTTCCATTTTGCTCGTTTCCACAGGTTCCGTACCACCTTTCATTTTTTGTAGGCAAATCCCCCGGGGAAATGAACCGTCTTGAACTTGTCGTTCACGCCATGCAGGGATTCTGACTGCCCGACAAAGAAATAGCCATAGGGCTGGAGGTTGTTGTAGAAGTGCTGAACCACCTTTGTCTTGGATGCCAGGTCGAAATAGATCAGCACGTTCGCGCAGAAAATGAAGTCAAAGCTCTTCATGAAGACCATTTTCGAGTCTTCGTAGAGATTCAGGTGGGAGAAGGAGACGAGCTTCTTCACGTCGGGCGACAGGAGAAATCTCCCGCCCGTTTCCTCCCTGAAGTATTTCTTGAGATAGAAATCGGGCGTATTGCGGACCGAATAGGCGTTGTAGATCCCTTCGCGGGCCTGGGCCAGGACCGATTCGCTGATGTCGGTGCCGACGATCTCGATGATCCAATCCTTGAGGATCGTCGAGCGCTTCTCCAGCATCATCATGGCCATGGTATAGGCCTCTTCGCCCGACGATGAGCCTGCGCTCCAGATGCGGATCTTGCGGAAGCCGATTTTCCCCTTGGTGGCGACGATCTCGGGGAGGAATACGTTTTCCAGGGCCTTGAGCTGGGGGGGATTGCGGAAGAAGCAGGTCTCGTTGGTGGTGATTTCGTTGAGCAGCTTGGTCAGCTCTTCGGTCTTGCCCATCCCTACCTTGAGGTGTCCCATGTATCCGTGGATGTCCGAGCATTTCGTCGCCTCGAGGCGCCGGGCAATGCGGCTTTCCAGAAAGTACTTCTTGCTGGCGTGAAAATACATGCCGCAGTGGTTGTATATGAAATCTCTGAGTAGTTCGAAATCCTTGTCCGAGAGTTTCACGGTGGTCCCTTCGTGCGTTCGGTTAGTTTGGAGTCCGGCTCGTTGCCCGCTCAGGCTGCGACTCGTCCGCCGCCGCTCCCGTCGCTGTTCTCGATGAGCCCGGCCGGGTCAATGATGAGGGTCACCCGCCCATCGCCCAGGATGGTGGAGCCGGCGATGCCGGGCAGGTTCGCCAGATACTTGCCCAGGGACTTGATGGCCACTTCCTGCTGGCCCAGAAGCCGCGACACGACGAGCCCCACCCGCTTCTCGGCAACCCCCACGACAACCACGTAGCATGAAGAGCGGTTCCGTTCGCCGGGGGCGATGTTGAAGATCCGCTGCAGCCGCATGAGGGGGAGCACCGAATCGCGCAGCTTGAGGACTTCCTGGCCGCCGATGGTGTGGAACTCCTTTTCGTCCACCCGGAGGGTTTCGAGGACCGCAGCCAGGGGGAGCGAATAGGTCTCATCCTCGACCTCAACCAGGAGCGACTGGATGATGGCCAGGGTCAGGGGGAGCTTGAGAATGAACTCAGACCCCCGTCCCAGCTCGCTTCTGATGTCGATGATGCCGTTGAGCTTCTTGATGTTGGTCCGGACCACGTCCATGCCGACGCCGCGCCCCGACAGGTCGGTTGCGTTCTCCTTGGTGGAGAAGCCCGGCAGGAAGATCAGGTCCAGCAGTTCGCGCTGGCCCATGGCTGCCAGTTGCTCGTCGGTGACGAGCCCCTTTTCTTTGGCCTTGCGGGCCACCTTGTCGGTGTCGACTCCCCGTCCGTCGTCCTTGATGCTGATGACGATCTGGTTCCCCTCGTGGGCCGCGGAGAGGATGAGCGTCCCCTTGCGGGGCTTGCCGGCGGCAACCCGCTCGTCGGGGGTCTCCAGGCCGTGGTCCATGGCGTTGCGGATCAGGTGGATGAGTGGATCGCCGATCTCGTCGACAACGGAACGGTCCAGTTCCGTTTCCTCGCCCAGTACCGTCAGGTCCACTTCCTTGCCCAGATCCCGGGCCAGGTTGCGGACGATGCGGGGGAACTTCTTGAAAACCTTTTCCACCGGGATCATCCGCATCTTGAGAACCTGCATCTGCAGTTCCGATGTGACGAAGCTGATCCGCTTGGAGAGCTTGGCGAATTCCTCGCCGAAGCTGGAGTCGCCGGATTCGCCCTGGAAGTCGGTGTTGAGCTGCATCATCCGGTTGCGTTCCAGGACCAGCTCACCCACCTGGTTCATGAGGTCGTCGAGCCGTTTGACATCGACCCGGACCGTCGAGTTGTCCGCGAGATCGTCGGCCTTCTTGTCGTCCTTAACCGGCGCTGGTGCGCTCTGGGGGCGCACGGCCGGTGCCGGTGCGGCTGCCTCCGGTGGCGGGGGAGGTGCCGTTTCCACGGGGGCTGACGCTTCCGGCGGCTGTTCGGCGGCCGGGGCGGTCTGGGACTGTGCCGCCGGGGCCTTGAGCACGGTCGCTTCCTTGGCGTTTTCCGACAGCAGAGGTATCAGCTTGCTGATGGTTCCGTCGGTCTCCCGGTCCACGATGTCGCCGCCCTTGATGTCCGCCACCAGGACCTTGACCAGGTCGACCGCCTCAAGGATGACATCCATGATCTCCGGGGTAACGGTCAGCTCGCCGCGCCGCAGGCGGTTGAGGACATCCTCCGTCTTGTGGGTCACCGTGACCAGCAGCTCGAACCCCAGGAAGCTCGACGCTCCCTTGACCGTATGGATGGAGCGGAAAATGCCGTTGAGCAGGTCCGCGTCCGACGGCGTCTTTTCCAGCGCCACCAGGTCGTCGTCGAGCTTTTCCAGAAGCTCGGTGGTTTCGGTCAGGAACCCTTCAAGCAGTTCCTGGTCTTCGCATTCAATCGCCATGTGCTGCTCCTCGCGAAAAGAAGTTGCCAGGTAATACGGGTAGTGCCGCTACATCATCCCGGAAAAGAGCCGGCGCTCGTCCTGGGTGATGAGCTTTTCCAGATCAAGGAAGAAGAGGAGTCGTTCGGTCTGGTTGATGACACCGGACAGGCATTCCTGCTCCACGGCACTGTTGACAACTGCCGGCGGCGGCTGGATTTCGCTCTCGGAGATGCGGATGACCTCGGAAACGGCATCGACGACGAACCCCATCAGTTCACCTTCCATGTCCATTACCATGATCCGGGTCTGGCTGCTGTTCTCCCCCTCCGGCAGGCCGAAGCGCTTGCGCATGGAGAGTATCGGGATCACCTTGCCCCGCAGGTTGATGACTCCCTCCACATAGTGAGGAGTGTTGGGGACGCGGGTAATGCTCGGCATCCGGATGATTTCTCTCACCTTGAGGACGTTTACCCCGTATTCCTCTTCCTCGAGCTTGAAGCTCACCAGTTGGATCAACTCGTTCCTGGTCTCATCGGCCCTGGTCTGCAGTGCATTCTGCATCATCATCCTCCTTGGCTCGTCCGCGGCAACGGTTGCGTTTCCTTGCGGGTACCGTTCAGCGTTCATGCAAATTGCGTTCTCTTGGCCCGCCGACTGGTGAAGGGGAGGTGATTCCGTCCGGCGGGCGCAGTATTCTCATCGGCGCAACAGATCATAATTTTAGAATTATTTTTTGTACACGTCCTGGGATCGTGGATTTTTGAGCGCGGAGGGCTTTCTGCCCGAGGATGCTGGGCATATTTCGGGAGCAAAGGGCCTGTTCGCGGCAGTGGAAAAAAGTTTTTGGCGTGATCGTCATTTTGTTGACTTTTGTCATAAATATGACTAGTATGGGGTCCTGTTGACCGCGCAAAGGTTCGTGCCAAGATTACGTCATGCCGTCCAGGGGAGAACATGGAGACACCGAGGCTGCTCATTGCCGATGATGACAAGAAAACTCGAGATTTTGTCGCGGCGTTTCTGAAGTACAAGGGATATGACGTCCTCCAGGCCTTTGACGGTCAGGATGCCCTGGAAAAGCTCGAAGTCGAGGATGTCCACCTGGTTATCACCGATCTGATGATGCCACGGGTAAACGGCCTCGAGTTCGTCAAGAAATTGAAGGCCATGCGACCCGGCACGGTGGTCATCGCCTACAGCGCCTTCGGTAACTACGAAATGACCTCGAACCTGCTCAAGGCGGGGGTCTTTTTCTATCTCGAAAAGCCGTTCAACCTCGACGAGCTTGAAACCCACGTGAAGCGCGGCCTCGAGCACCAGTCGCTCCAGAGCCAGACCTACCGGAGCAAGCCGGCCCTCAAGAGCCGCTCCCTCATCCCCAACATCATCGGCGAAAGCCCCCGGATGCTCTCCCTTTTCGAGCTGATCGAGAAGGTCGCCGAGTCCGATTCCACCGTCCTCATCCAGGGAGAATCGGGGACCGGCAAGGAGTTGGTCGCGCGGGCCGTCCATGACCTGGGCACCCGGAAAAACCGCAACTTCGTGCCGGTCAACTGTGCCGCCATCCCGGACGAACTGCTGGAAAGCGAACTCTTCGGCCATGTGAAGGGATCGTTCCCCGGCGCCATTGCCACCCGCATCGGCCGGTTCGAGATGGCTGACAAGGGGACCCTGTTCCTCGACGAAATCGGCGATATGAAGCCCAATCTGCAAGTAAAGCTCCTGCGGGTGCTGCAGAACAGAGAGCTGGAGCCGGTGGG
This sequence comes from Geobacter sp. PheSNFMC, assembly GCF_059620965.1. Taxonomy (NCBI): domain Bacteria; kingdom Pseudomonadati; phylum Thermodesulfobacteriota; class Desulfuromonadia; order Geobacterales; family Geobacteraceae; genus Geobacter; species Geobacter sp. PheSNFMC. The sequence continues at coordinate 18,893 of NZ_JCAMRN010000057.1, read as the reverse complement.
GGCAACCCGTTCCAAGAAGGTGGACGTGCGGATCATCGCCGCCACGAACCAGAACCTGGAAAAGCTCGTAGCATCCAAGCAGTTCCGGGAGGACCTCTTCTACCGGATCTCGGTCATTCCCATCTTCATCCCGCCCCTGCGGGAGCGCAGGGAGGACATCCCCCTTCTGGTGAACACCTTCCTCGACCGCTTCAACCGCAACAAGAAGAGCAAGGTAAAGGGCATCGATGCCGACGCCATGGAGATACTGGGCAACTACGACTGGCCCGGCAACGTGCGCGAACTGGAAAACCTGGTGGAGCGGCTCGTCATCCTCAAGGGATTCGGCACCCTCGGGGTCAAGGACCTGCCGGAAAAGTACACCGGCGTTTCGCTGTCCGCCCCGTCCGAAGCCCTGGCGCTTCCCGATGCGGGTATCTGCCTCAATACCGTTGTTGAAGAGTTCGAGAACAACCTGATTCTGCAGGCCCTCAAGAAGACCGGGGGCAACAAGAAAGAGGCGGCACTGCTGCTCAATCTGAAGCGGACCACCCTGATCGAAAAATTAAAAAAGAGAAAACTCGATGTAATTTCCACGTCTCTTGCATAGACGCGGGTATGTTCATCGACCCGACACAACGCCCCAACCTTCAAACCGACACTGCAGCCGGGGAACGCCCTTCCGGCACCGGCGCGGCGGATACTTCGCGCTTTGAGGCCCTTCTCGCCGGCCGCGCCGCGTCACCGGGACGGAAAGCCGACATCAGGGAGACCGCTGCCGCGGCGGCCGAGCTCATGCGCCTCGACATGATGCGAAGCGCCTTCTCCCTGGGAGATGCCGCCGGCGAGACGCCCCGGCCCGTCGGGTCCCAGGCCATGGAGTTCATCCTCAAGAGCTTTGCCCAGAACCGTGGCGAGACGCCCGTTGCCGCTGCCCCGCAGGCAGAGGCCGGGGAGCCGGCCGCCGTGTCCGCTGCCGATGTCCCGCCGACTGGTCCGCGCGATGCCGGCTGGCTCGAAGATGTCATCCAGCGGGCCTCCCGCCGCTACGGGGTCGAGGTGGGGCTCATCAAGGCGGTCATCAAGGCCGAGAGCAATTTCAACCCCAATGCAGTGTCCCATGCCGGAGCCCGTGGACTCATGCAGCTCATGCCCGCCACCGCGCGGGGACTTGGGGTTACCGATTCGTTCGACCCAGAGCAGAACGTCATGGCCGGCACGCGTTTCCTCAAGGATCTGCTGAAGCGGTACGGGGGCGATATCGACAAGACCTTGGCCGCATACAATTGGGGCCCCGGCAACGTCGACCGCAAGCCCCATTTGCTCCCTCGCGAGACACGCGATTACCTCGTCAAGGTGAAGGAGTACTACAGCCAGTTCGCCTGAGCGTAGCGGTTCCGCGCCGCATCAATAGACGCGGTGATTTCCACCTGACCCTCTTCTCCTGTTCGGCCCGTCGACACGCAGCGACCCGGCACCCGTGCGTTTCTCTCGGGGGAGGGGCTGTGAGCGCAAGGACGAATACCCCATGCCCCATCGTCTCCACCTGGAACAGTTCGGCCCCGTCCACGCCCTTCCCGTCCTCCACTATCGCCTGGAGTTCGCGCATCTCGTCCGCGAGGCGGTGCACCGCGTCAAGCCCGATTGCATCGCCATCGAGTTGCCGCCCACGCTCGAGGCGCCGTTCCTGCGGGCCGTGGAGCGGCTGCCCGAGATCTCGGTCATCCACTACGAAGGTCGGCAGCGCCGCGGCGGCGCCGAATCGGTCTACCTCCTGGTGGAGCCGGCCGATCCCCTGGTCGAAGGGGCGAGGCTGGCCATGGAGCGCCGGATCCCCCTGCGGCTCGTGGATGTGGATACCGACTCCTATCCCCGCCACGTGGAAGCGCTTCCCGACTCCTACGCCATTCACCGGATCGGCCTCTCCCCCTACTATGAGGAGTACCGGCGCGCAGCCGGCTCTGTGGCGCCGGGCCGGGAGGACCGGCGGCGCGAGCGGGGAATGGCCTGGCGGCTCCGGGAACTGGCCAAGGAATATGGCCGCATTCTCTTTGTCTGCGGCATGTACCATCTGGAGCGGATCAAGGACGATTTCGGGCGGCCCCAGGCCGCTCCCCTGGAGCGGGTGCGGCGCCAGGGGGTGAGGCTGTTCAACCTGCATCCCGACTCCTGCCGGGAGATCCTCGGCGAGTTTCCCTTTATCTCGGCGGTCCATGAACTGCGCCGCGGTCCTCTGCCGCCCGAACCCGACGATCGCGGCGAGACGCTCCGCAAGCGGTTCAGCGCGTTCGAGCTCATTGTCGGCGGGAGGAAGGACCTTCCGGAGGAGGAACTCTTGCGCCATGCGGTGGAGCGGGGCGCAAGGCATGCGGGGCGAGGGGAAGAGTTCCCCGACCGGCAGCGGGCCATCTTCCGGCTCTTCCAGGAGGCGGCCCGCCACTACCGACAGGAGACGGGCGAACCGGTCCACCTCTGGCAGAAGCGAGCCTTTTTCCGCTTTGCCCGTAATTATGCCCTTGCCTCGGGCGCGCTCCTGCCCGACCTGTTTCAACTGCTCATGGCGGCACGGGGGTGCGTGGACGATAACTTCGCCTACGCCCTGTGGCGCCTTGCCACCTTCTACCACTGGCAGCGGGCCGAGGCAGACATCCCGACCATCAGCATCTCCCCCGAGGAAATCTGGGGCGGGAGCCGCCGCATCCGCTTCCGCCCACGGGAGCGGCGCCGGAAAGGGCTGTCGCATCTGGGCTTTCTCAAGCGCAAGAAGGAGAAGCGCCCCGGAGAATGGCTCGAAGGATTCACTGACCCGAGCATCTGCTCCTACCCGCCCGAGGATGTGGTGATCGAGGAGTATGGCCGCTTTCTCAAGAAAAAAGGTGCCATGCAGCTTTCCGAGGAACTCTCCCGGACGGAGCCCTTTACCTCGTCGCTACTGGACGGGATCGATCTGCGGGAAACGCTGCGCAACGTTGCCGATGGGCGGATCTATGTCCGGGAAAGCCAGCGGGCCAAGGGGGGCGTGGGCTCGGTGGTCGTCATTTTCGACGAAGACCGGGGAAACGGTAACTATCCCTACCGCACGACCTGGCTGGGCGAGCATGAGCAGGAATCGGACATGGCCTTCTATGCGACGCCGCCGGCGGACAACATCGTCGGCCCCGGCATCTGCCGCTGCGAGTACGGCGGGTTTCTTCTTTCATACCCGCCGCGCCGGATGATGGATGTCTGGCGCGACCCGGACTATGCCTTTGCCCGGTCAAAGCCGGAGGTGCTTCTCCTGGCCGCCCTCGACTATTCGCCCGAAAAACATGTGGTCCACGTGGCCGCCCGGCCACCCCGCAGCATCTTCCGGCAGATCGCCGCACGCATGGGGAAAAAGATCGTCCACATCCCCCTGGGCTCCCTTTCGCCGGTAAAGCTCGCATCCCTCCGGGTGCTTCATATCCTGCACGGCCACGACAAGCGCCAGGTGGCCAAGGACTACATCTGGTGACATGTCCTTGCCCCTTGAGGGGTGAAGGGTATACTTGAGACAAATTCCGGCCGGAGGCCCCGATGTCCTGGTTTGCCAACCTGAAAATCACCACCAAGTTCACAGTCATCCTCTGCGTCATGTTTGTGACCCTCATGGGGGTCAATGCCGTGGACGACTATCTGCGGCAGGAATCGCTCATCGTCAAGGATGCCACCGACAATGCCCGCATCCTTGCCCGGCAGATCGTGGAAACCCGGGAGTACATGTCCTCGGTGGTCCGGGGCGAGCCGGAGGCGAACTACAACCTGGTCCCCCAGGTGGTCGCCACCCAGGTGGCCAAGCGGATCACGACCGGCAGCAAGTACTACGTCCGTCAGGTGTCGCTGCGCTACCGCAACCCCGCCAACCGTCCCGACGCCTATGAAACCGCGATGCTGCAACGGTTCGGCAGGGAAAAGGCCGCCGAGCAGTGGGAGGTGGTAACGATCGGCGGCAAACGGGTCTTCCGCTACCTGCTGCCCATGACCGCCGACGCCTCGTGCCTCGGCTGCCACGGCCGCTACGAGGAGGCCCCGGCCTTTGTCCAGGCGCGGTTTCCCAAGGGACACCCCTCCTATGGTTACCGGATCGGCCAACTGATCGGCGCCGTGTCGGTTTCCATCCCCATGGCGGAGCTTTACCGCCAGATCGGCATCAACCTCAAGCTTGATCTGGCCGTCGTTTCGGGTGTCGTCCTCCTCATCCTTGCGGCCATGAGCTTCATGGTCCACCGCTCCATCATCAGACCGGTCCGATCGGTGGCAACCTCCATCGGCAACGTGGCGGCTACGGGAAATTTTTCGGAACGGCTCGGGAAAAGCTCCGACGACGAGGTGGGAGAACTGGTGGGGGCGTTCAACGAACTCATGGAGGAGTTGGACCGCACGACCCGCCAGCGGCAGGAGTCCGAGGACCGCTACCGCAACGTGCTGGAGATGGCCCAGTCCGCCATTGTCACCTTTCTGGCCGACGGGAAGCTCATCATTGCCAACCGCAAGGCAGAGGACCTGTTCGGCCTTCCCAAGGGGGAACTGCTGGGTGTCTCCATCTACACTTTCTTTGAGGAGGGGGATGCGGTAAAGGGCGCCATCGAGACCTATCTGAGGGAAGGGGCGGCCGCCATGATCGGGGAGGCGACCCCCCAGCGGATTCGCAGTATCCGGGGGAATGTGACAGCGGTGGAAATGGCCCTCTCCGTGTCCCGGTCGGATCACAACCCTCTCTTTACCGCTATTTTGCGGGAAAACGGCCGGTACTAGCCTCCGGCCAATCCTTTGGTCACCACGTCGCGGATATCCCTCGCAAGGCTTGGCTCCCGCGCTATCCGCTCCAGCTCGGCCTTCATCCGTTCCCTCCGGTTTGGCTCATGCCGCCGCCAGCGGGTAAGGGGCTCGGCCATTCTGGCGCCGATCATCGGGTTCAGGCTGTTCAGCTTGATCACATGGTCCGCCAGCAGCCGGTAGCCGCCTCCGGCCTGATCGTGGAACCGGACCGGGTTGTTGACGGCGAAGGAAAGGATGAGGGCGCGAGCGCGGTTGGGATTGGCCAGGGTGAAGTCGGGATGTTCCAGGAGACGCTGCACCCGGGCGAGGGTGTCCGGCAGGGGAGAGGCGGCCTGGATGGCGAACCACTTGTCGATGACGAGGGGCTCTCCTCGCCACCGGGTATGGAACTCGGCCAGGGCCGTCTCCCCCTCGCGTCCCTCCGTGTGGGCCAGAAGCGTCAGGGCGGAGAGGGAGTCGGTCATGTTGTCGGCCTCCCTGAACTGACGGAGGCACGCCTGCCGGATCGAGGGGTCGTCCAGGGTCATGAGGTAGCCGAGGCAGCAGGCGGCCAGGCTGCGCCGCCCTGTCTCCTCAGGCTCGAATCGGTAGGGTCCCCCGGGTCGGCACCGATCCCACAGGGCCGATAACTCCCCCCGCAACTGTCGGGCAAGGGCTGCCCTGACAAAGCTGCGAGCCTCGAAAATCCCCTCCACGTCGATCTCTTCCATCTGCTCGCCCAGAATATTTTCCGACGGCAGCGTCAGGGCCTCGGCCAGGAAAGCCCGGTCCTTTTCCCCCGAGGAGAGCAGTGTCCCGCAGGCTTCGACCAGTGCCGGGGGAAGGCGGAGTTCCCGCCCGGCTTGCCGGTCTGCCACCACGTGCATGATGGTTCCCGTCATGAGCCGCTGTCCCGCCTCCCACCGGTTGAAGAGGTCGCCGTCTTTCCCCATGAGAAGCGCAAGGTCCGCCTCGGTATAAGCATAGTGCAGCCTCACGGGGGCGGAAAAGCCCCGAAACAGTGACGGCACCGGCTCTTCGGGAATGCCCCTGAAGCGAAACGTTTCCTCCTGACGACTGAGCTCCAGAGCCCGCCCCGAGTCCAGGGGAGCCTGCTCTCCATCGAGGTGCACGGGCAATTCATTGCCGCTTCGGTCCAGGAGCCCCATTACCAGGGGGATGAGGAGCGGTTCCCCTTCGGCAACGGTTTGGCGGATGGTGAGGGTGTACGCCTTGGTGTCTGCATCGTGGCTGCCGGTTACATGGACCTCCGGCGTGCCTGCCTCCCGGTACCATCTCATGAACTGCGTCAGGTCGCGCCCCGATGTCTCGGCCAGGGCGCTGACCAGGTTTTCCACCGTGGCGCCGGTGCCGTCGTGGCGGTCGAAATAGAGATCCATGCCCCGGCGGAAGGCCTCGTGCCCCACAAGGGTGCGGAGCATGCGGATCAACTCTGCGCCCTTGTTGTAGACCGTGGCGGTGTAGAGGTTGTTGATGGCATCGTAGGTGCCGGGCCGGACCGGGTGGGCCAGGGGCCCCGCATCCTCAGGGAACTGGTGGGTCCTGAGATACCGGACGTCCTGGATCCGTTTTACCGCCGGCGATCCCATGGCGGCTGAGAATTCCTGGTCCCGGAAGATGGTGAGACCTTCCTTGACGGAAAGCTGGAACCAGTCACGGCAAGTGACCCGGTTGCCGCTCCAGTTGTGGAAGTACTCATGGCCGATGACCCCCTCGATGGCTGCATAGTCGGCATCGGTGGCCGTGTCGGGCCGGGCCAGGACGTAGCGGGAGTTGAAGACGTTGAGCCCCTTGTTTTCCATGGCTCCGAAGTTGAAATCGTCCACGGCCACGATCATGTAGAGGTCCAGGTCGTACTCCCGGCCGAATGCCTCCTCGTCCCAGCGCATGGCCTCGGCCAGGGAGCGGACGGCATGGTCGCACTTGTCCCGGTTATGGCTCTGGACATAGACCTGGAGCGCTACTTGCCGCCCCGATTTCGTGACAAAGGTATCCTCCGCCTTCACCAGGTTCCCCGCCACCAGGGCGAAGAGGTAGGATGGCTTGGGGAAGGGGTCGTGCCAGGTGGCATAGTGGCGGCCGTCGGGCAGGTCGCCACTGGCCGCCAGGTTGCCGTTGGCCAGCAGCACCGGGCAGGTCGCCCGGTCTGCGGTGATGGTGACGGTGTAGACTGCCAGCACGTCGGGGCGGTCCGGGAAATAGGTGATGCGGCGAAAGCCCTCTGCCTCGCACTGGGTGCAGAAGGTGCCGCCGGAGCGGTAGAGCCCCTCCAGCAGGGTGTTTTCCTGGGGCTTCAACTCCGTAGAAACGGAGACCGTGCACCGCTCGGGGACGTGGTGCATGGTGAGCGTCTCATCGTCCCGGACATACTCGCCGGCCGCTAGGGGCCGGCCGTCCAGTGCAACGCGCCGCAGCACGAGCCCTCTTCCGTCGAGCACCAGGGGCCGGATTCCTCCAGCCCGGTCATGATTGGCCACCACGGAGAGATCTGCCTGCACAAGGGTCACATCGTCGTGCAGGTCAACGGTCAGGTGGACGGCTTCCACTCGGTAGTCGGGCGGGGTGTAGTCACTGAGGGCAACGGGATGGCTGTGGGGCGGGTGCATGGGGGCTGGCCTCCTCCGTATGGCGGTCTGATGGCGAATGAAAAAGGGACCGTGAGTGCGGTCCCTTTATTCTAGTCTCTCCACCATGCCGTTGGCTTGTAAGGGCCTCACAGCGAGTTCCTTACAGGTGGCAGGCTCTGTGCCGCTTCAGGCAAATCCCGCGTGATGGGGTAGCACACCACGGCTTAAAGAGCCCCCAAATGATAGTAAATGTTCCGCTGGGGCGTGTCAGCCTCACGCGCATGGTAGAGAGAATCTTAATTTTGATAGTAGTCTAACGCCGGCCACAGGATAAATCAAGCCCCTTTTTGGGTAGAGTGCCGGGTGCGGGGTTGCTGGCGGAATACTTGACCTTTTACGCCATATGCTATAGGCTCGGAACCAGGCGCGAAATGGTGAGTTCCGGCAGTGTTGCACCCTCCTCCGCGCCCCCGCCATCGGATTCGTTCCATCAGTAGACAGAGACCATCAGGCCGTTTTCCCGGCGCGCCCCTTTTTGACCTCGGGCGTCGCACATGTGGCCGTAATGAAACAGGAGGCGACCAGCGCCATGTGTACCACCTGCGGTTGCGAAACAGACACCCACCATCATCACCATGAACACGGTCACGGCCACTCCCACGACAACGGGCGCGAGTCGCGGAAGATCACGGTGGAAACCGACATCCTTTCCCGCAACAATCGTTTTGCCGCCGACAATCGGGCGCTTTTCGCGGAAAAGGGAGTGTTTGTCCTCAACCTGGTGAGTTCACCGGGCTCCGGCAAGACAACCACCCTGGAACGGACCCTTGGAGATCTGTCGGGCAGGTATCGCTGCGCCGTCATCGAAGGGGACCAGCAGACCGACAACGATGCGCAACGGATTGCCGCCACCGGCGTGCCGGCCCGGCAGATCAACACCGGCGCCGGCTGCCATCTCGATGCCCACATGGTTGGACATGCCGCTGAGGAATTCGATCTGGACGCGTTGGATCTCCTCTTCGTCGAAAACGTGGGTAATCTGGTCTGCCCTGCTTCCTTTGATCTGGGAGAGCACCACAAGGTGGTGGTTCTGTCGGTTACCGAGGGGGAGGACAAACCCCTCAAGTATCCCAATATGTTCCACGCGGCAGACGTTATGCTGCTCAACAAGATCGACCTCCTCCCCTACGTGGATTTCGATGTCGAGAAATGCCTGGAGATGGCCAGGCGGGTGAGCCCGGGGATCACGATCTTTCAGGTGTCGAGCCGGACCGGCGAGGGGATGGATGCCTGGTATGCATGGCTGGCCGACCGCATTGCGGCGGTGAAGGGGTAGGTCGGGAATCCGGCCGTGGTGCTCAGGCTCAGGATAGCCGTTGAGGGCATCGTCCAGGGCGTCGGGTTCCGCCCCTTCATCTTCAGGCTGGCTGCCCATCACGGTATCGTCGGATGGGTCAGGAACAGCGGGGCCGGTGTCGTCATGGAGGCTGAAGGCGATGCCGACGCCCTTGCGGCCTTTCGCGCCGCCATTGAGAGTGATGCCCCGCCCCTGGCGGTCATTGCCCGAATCGTCATCGAGGAAATTGCGCCCCAAGGGGACGGCTCTTTTGTCATCGGCGAGAGCGGCGAGGGCGCGGGTACGGTGCGGGTGGCCCCCGACGGCGATGTCTGTCCGGACTGCCTTCGGGAACTCTTTGACCCGTCGGACCGGCGCTACCGCTATCCGTTCATCAACTGCACCAACTGCGGGCCCCGCTATTCCCTCGTCACTGCTGTTCCCTATGACCGGCCCAATACTACCATGGCGCGCTTTCCCCTGTGCGATGCCTGTCGGTCCGAGTACGACGACCCGATGGATCGCAGATTCCATGCCCAGCCCGTAGCCTGCCCCGTGTGCGGCCCGACGTTGAGGCTGGTGGATGCCTCGGGCGCCGGTCTGCCGGGGGATCCCGTCGACCGGACCGTGGACCTTCTGACCGAGGGCAAGATCGTCGCGATCAAGGGGCTCGGCGGTTATCACCTGGCGGTGGACGCCGCCAACGACGACGCCGTGGCGGAACTGCGCCGACGCAAGCACCGGGACGAAAAGCCCTTCGCCGTGATGGCGCGGGATATGGAGGCCGTGGCGCGGTTTGCCCTGGTCGACTCCGTGGAGGCGCGGCTTCTGACCGGGCCCGAGCATCCCATCGTGTTGCTGCGCAAACGGCCGGGTACCATCCTCTCCGGTCGAGTGGCCCCTGCCAACGGCTATGTCGGGACCATGCTCCCCTATACGCCGCTCCACCACCTGCTGCTCAAGGAGCGGTTCGCGGCCCTCGTCATGACGAGCGGCAACCTGTCGGACGAACCCATTGCCTACCGGGATGATGAGGCGGTTGAGCGGCTTTCGGCGATCGCCGATGCATTTCTGGTCCACGACCGGGAGATTCGAACCCGCGTCGATGATTCCGTGATCCGGGTATTCAGGGGCAGTCCCCTCTTTTTGCGCCGCTCCCGCGGCTATGTTCCCCGCGAGGTACGGCTGCCCGTGGAGATCCCGTCCGTTCTTGCCGTGGGAGCCGAGCTCAAGGGTGCCCTGTGCCTCACGCGGGGGGACCGGGCGTTCCCGAGCCAGCACATCGGCGACCTGAAGAACGACACAACCTTGGCGTCTCTGGCGGCAACGGCGGAACACCTGCAGGCGCTCCTGGAAATCAGGCCCCAGGCGGTGGCCCACGACCTCCATCCCGACTATCTTTCCACGGGCTATGCCGAGGGGATTGCCGGGCTTCCCCGGGTGGCGGTCCAGCATCACCACGCCCATCTCGCCTCCTGTATGGCCGACAACGGTCTTGACGGCAGCGTCATCGGCGTCATCTTCGACGGCACCGGCCTCGGGACCGACGGGACCATCTGGGGGGGCGAGTTCCTCGTGGGGGGATATGACGGCTACCGCCGGGCCGCACACGTGCGGCAGGTGCCTCTGCTCGGCGGAGACGCGGCGGTGAGGGAGCCGTATCGCATGGCGCTCGCCTATCTGCACGACGCCTTTGGTGCCGATCTCTTTGAACAGCCGGTCCCCTGGCTGGCCCGGGTGGGGGATGAGGATCGCTCGCTGTTGTTGCGCATGCTGGAGCGTCGGATCAATTCTCCTCTGACCTCCAGTTGCGGCCGGCTCTTCGATGCCGTGGCCGCCATGGTGGGGCTGCGGCGCCGGGTGAGCTACGAGGGGCAGGCGGCCATCGAGCTGGAAGGGCAGGCGGAAGAGTCCGCCACGGGGCGGGCCTATCCCTTTGCCGTGCTTCGTCGCCAGGGTGCCATCGAAGTGGACTACCGGCTCATGGTCCGGGCCCTGATGGAGGATCTTGCCGCGCAGGTCCCCCTCCCGGAGATGGCCCGGGCGTTCCACAACACGGTTGCCGCCTCTGTTGTCGACGTCTGCCGCAAGATACGGAGCGACACCGGTCTCGACCGGGTCGTCCTCTCGGGAGGAGTCTTTCAGAACCGGCTCCTGTGCGAGGAGTCGTGCCGGCTGCTTGAGGCAGAAGAGTTCCGGGTGGTTACCCACCGCCTCGTCCCTCCCAACGACGGAGGCGTGGCGCTGGGACAGGCCATGATTGCAGGGGTGGCCCACCGTGTCCCCCAGAGTGATAAAGGAGAATAAACAACCATGTGTCTCGGTGTGCCCATGCAGGTCGTCGCCGTCGGCGAAGGTGAGGTGGTGGCGGAAATAGACGGCGTCAGAAAAGAAGCCAGCCTCATGCTGTTGGACGAGGAGGTGCGGGTAGGGGATTTCGTCATCGTTCACGCCGGGTTCGCCATCTCCAAGCTCGACGAGGAGGATGCGCAGGAGACCCTCCGGCTGATGAGGGAAGTATTCCGCCCGGAGGACATGGCCTGATGAATTACCAGGACGAGTTTCGCGACCGGGCCCTGGTGCAGGGGTATGCGCAGCGGATCGACCGGTTGGTGGAGGGGCGCACGGACGTCGTGACCTTCATGGAGGTCTGCGGCACCCACACCATGTCGATCTACCAGTACGGCCTCCGCAGCCTCCTGCCGCCCCAGGTGCGACTCATCTCCGGTCCGGGCTGCCCCGTCTGCGTGACCCCCAACGAATACCTGGATAGGGCCGTGGCCCTGTGCCGTCTCCCCGGCGTCATCGTTGCCACCTTCGGCGACATGGTCCGGGTGCCGGGCTCCTCCTCGTCGCTCCAGGAGGAGCGGGCCATGGGGGCAGATGTGCGTATCGTCTATTCCCCGCTCGACGCCGTTGCCCTGGCGGCGGCAAACCCGGACCGGAAAGTGGTTTTCCTCGGCGTCGGTTTCGAAACCACGGCACCGGCCATCGGCGGAAGTATTCTTGCGGCCCGGAAGCAGGGGCTTGCCAACTACTTTGTCCTGGCTGCCCACAAGACCATGCCGATCCCCATGCGTGTTCTGGCCAATGACCCCGAGCTCGGCATCGACGGCTACCTGTGCCCGGCCCACGTCAGCACCATTATCGGTGCCGGGGCGTACCGCTTTCTTCCGGAGGAGTTCGGCATGCCCTGTGTGGTGACCGGCTTCGAGCCGGTCGACGTCATGCAGGGGGTGGAGATGCTCGTTCGCCAAGTGGTGGAGGAGAAGCCCCGGGTCGAGATCCAGTACAGCCGTGTGGCCACCTGGGAGGGGAACCGCAAGGCCCTGGACGTGCTCGCCCAGGTATTCACCCCCTTTGACGCACCCTGGCGGGGGATCGGCATCATTCCGGGGAGCGGCCTCCGGATCGCCGATGCCTACGCCGCCTTCGACGCCGAGCGGGAGATCGCGGTGGAGGTCGAAGAGACCAAAGAGCACCAGGGGTGCCTCTGCGGGGAGATCCTCAAGGGGAAAGTGACCCCCTTCGACTGTCCCCTGTTTGCCAACGCCTGCACTCCCGAGTCGCCCGTGGGCGCCTGCATGGTTTCCAGCGAGGGGACCTGTGCGGCGGCCTACAAGTACGGGCAATAATTCAACAACCGGAGAACCCTGTGAACAAGGACCTCATCCTGCTCGGTCACGGCAGTGGCGGAAAGCTTTCCCACCAGCTCCTGGACGACCTCATCATCCCCACTCTGTCGGGGATATCCCTGGCGGGCCAGAACGACGCGGCCCTGGTGGATGCCGACGGCCGCAGGCTGGCATTCACCACCGATTCCTACGTGGTGGACCCCGTCTTTTTCCCGGGCGGCAATATCGGGACCCTGGCGGTTAACGGTACCGTCAACGACCTGGCCATGATGGGCGCGCGTCCCCTGTTCCTGAGTGCCGGCCTCATCATCGAAGAGGGATTCGGCAGGGACGACCTGGGGATCATCCTTGCGTCCATGCGCCAGGCTGCCGATGCCGCCGGGGTAAGGATCGTCACCGGCGACACCAAGGTCGTCCCCCGGGGCAAGGCCGACCGGATCTTCATCAATACCTCGGGCATCGGACTGGTGGAGCACGACTTCACCATCTCCGGCGCCTGCGCCCGCCCCGGCGATCGGATCATCATCAACGGCACCGTGGGGGACCACGGCATTGCCGTCATGGCGAAGCGGGAGGGGCTTGAGCTCCAGACCGACATCGTCAGCGACTGTGCCCCTCTCAACGGGCTGGTGGCCGACATCATCGCCGAGGGCGGCGGTGATGTTCATGTCCTGCGCGACCCCACCCGGGGAGGGGTCGCCACCACCCTCAAGGAGATAGCCCTCCAGTCCGATGTCACGATCACGATCCGCGAGGATGCCATTCCTCTGGCCGGGCCGGTGAGGGGGGTCTGTGCCATTCTGGGTCTCGACCCCCTTTACGTGGCCAACGAGGGCAAGCTTCTCGTTGCCGTGGCCCCGCCGGCCGCCGAGCGGGTCCTGGCGCGCATGAAGGAGCATCCCTGCGGAGGGGCTGCCGCGATCATCGGTGAAGTGACCGGTGCGGGCGGGGGAAAGCTCCGGATGGAGACGTCGGTCGGGGGCGTAAGGGCAGTGGAGATGCTTGCGGGCGAGCAGTTGCCGCGCATTTGCTGACGGTACGGGCCGGCCGGCAGCCGGCCCCTGACCGATGATGACAGGAGCGCCCGGAGCGCCAAAATTTGCCGGAGGTAACGGTCACCATGGATAACCGCCAACCACGCCAGGCCGGAGCAGATGAGCCGGTAACCCTCATGCTCGTGGGAGGGGGGATTCGCTGCTATGCCTTCATCGGCGCCCTGCGCGCCCTGGAGGAGATCGGCGTCCCCATCGGCAAGATCATCGGCGCGTCCACGGGCAGCATCATCGCCGCCCTGTACGCCGCGGGCATGCCGACCGCCGAACTGAAGCGGCTTGCCCTCGAAACCGACACGGAGTTGTTCCGCGACTTCTCTCCGCGCGGTGTCTTCTCCGGCATGGGAATCTGCCGGGGCGATGCGCTTGAGCGGTGGCTCGACGAGCGGTTGGGCGGCGTCTGCCTGGCGGATTTGCGCCGTAGCCCGCTGGCCGTCATTACCACGGATATCCTGAACCACGTGCCTTTCGTCCTTTCGGCCGACAATGCGCCCCGGCTGAAGGTCTCCGCCGCGGTTCGCTTCTCCGCGGCCATTCCCTTTGTCTTTGCCTGGAAGAAATTCGTCGTGCGCGGCAAGGAACACGTGCTCATCGACGGCACCCTCATGGCGAGCGTGATCGAGAGCCAGTGTGCCGAGGCGGGCAAGACTCTTGTCCTGCGGACCTTCTCCAAAAGAAGCATGAACCATCACTCCTCCTCCGTCATGACCCTGCGCCGTTACGCGGGGGACCTCCTGAACATCTTCTTTCACTCCATGGACCGGGAGTTCCTCAAAGGGGCCCGCTGGAAGGACACCATCACCATTCATTGCGGCATGGTGCCGTCCCTCTCCTTTTCCGTCACGACGGACGAGCGGGAGTTCCTGATGGAACAGGGCTATCAGCAGACTGCCAAATACCTTCGATACAAGTGGGGGCTGTAAGGTTAAATCCCGCTTTTTTTCTGTCTAACCCCCTGATGTTCTGCTAGTATGGCGCCATGTATACTGTATACGCGCAAGCGGTAGCCGGCGGCGGAGTACTGTCCTAAAGTTTTGTCCGGAACGGACGATACGATTGACAGTGGCAATAAGTTTCGGCCGGCAGGCGGAGGAGCCAGGTGGAAAAGAGAAAGTTCGAGCGGATCGATTTCAGGAGCGAGGCGATAATCCGGCACAATGGCACGAGCTTCAGGGCGGAAGTGGAGAACGTGAGCCTCAAGGGCCTCTTTGTTCGTACGGACCAGAAAATCCCCATCAACGAGCAGGTTGATGTCTCCATGTTTTTCTTCGGATCATCGGCGGAGCTCTCGTTCAGCCTTGAGGCGAGCGTAGTGCGAATAACCGACGACGGAATCGGTCTCAACTTCCGAAAGATCGACATGGACTCCCTGGTCCACTCGGATACGGCGGTCACCACCTTGGGGGCCGATCGCCAGGGTGTGATCGAAGAATTTTACGGCTTCATCGACAAGGACTAGCAACCGGTCTCTCGAACCCCTGTCCCATAGCATTCTCTTTCCCGCCGCGGAATTACGCCTCGCGGCACTGATTACCCATGGACGATCTCAGCGATTGCTACGGGTTGCTCGGTCTCAGCCCCGGCGCTTCCGCCGACGAGGCAAAGCGTGCCTTTCGCGCTGCCGTTTCCGCCTGCCATCCCGATCGCTTTGCCCATGACCCGGTGCGACGCCGCAATGCTGAGGAGCGGTTGCGCGTGATCATCGAGGCCTATCACCGGATCGATGCCTGCCTCAAACCCTGCCCGGAAACGCCGGCCGGGCCACATGAGGAGTTGCGAGCCGGGGGCCGGCCGACGGGGCGAAGCTTCCGGTTTCCCCGTTCCTCCCTCGTCACGGTTCCCAATGGGTTGCTTATCCTGCTCTGCGCCGCTTGTACCTTCCACTTCGCTCGTCTCTACGGGGCCACGGCAAGCGCTGTCCTGGGGGCACTGGAACTGCTGCTGGTTCCGTTGCTCTTCGGAGCTGCCCACAATCTGATCATTCCGACGAACCGGCTGGTGCGGAACCTTTACGGGTCATTCACCGTCTGCTTTCTTCTCATTGCCATTGCCGATGCAGTGACCGTGCGGCACGACAGCAGTCTCCCGCTCCCTGCCCCATCCGAATACTCCGACGGCATGGCCCCTGCTTTCCCGGTGCCCTGGCCCGCTACGAGCCATGATCGCCCGGCAGAGCATGCCGATGGGTCGGCTGCGGAAACTTCCCCATACCACCTGGGCATCCGGCCTCCCCAGTCTCCCCGTGCCCCGGCCGTTCCTCTTGCCCCGGCGGCTCCCGCGGCACCCCTCATGCCGCCGGTCCGATGAGGCCTGCCTGCCGGGTGCCCCCATAAGGGCGGGCAGGCGTGGTTGCGGTTGATGTCAGTGGGAAGCCGGCGGCGGGAGGCGCGCCGGAGCATTCCCGCCATGGAGGAACCTATGCCGATACGCCTCGGCGAAATGCTGATCAAATCCGGAATGATAACTCATGCGCAACTGGATGAGGCCCTGAAGGGGCAGGTGATCTTCGGGGGCAGGCTCGGGACGAATCTCATTGAAATGGGGGTGATCGGCGAGGAAGAGCTTGCCCGGGTCCTGAGCGAAAAGCTCCGGGTTCCCTGTGCCGATCCCGACGAGCTCATGGCCGTGCCCGACCACCTCCTGACTCTTGTCCCCCGTGATATGGTGGAGCGCCACAAGATCGTCCCCCTTGGGGTCGACGGACGGCGGCTCAGGCTCGTCATGGCCGACCCCTCGGATTTGCCGGCCATTGATGAAATCGCCTTTCGTACGGGATTCGTCATCGTGCCGATGGTCGCACCGGAAATCCGGCTCTTCATGGCGTTGGAGAAATACTACGGCATCCGGCGCGAGGTGCGCGCCCTGCCCGTATCGGAAACTCTGGGGGGGCGCAGAGTCTGTACCTATGGGCCCACGCGGCCTGCGGAGCAGCCCATGCCTCGGGATGTGGTCGATTTCTCGACCCTGCCCGGCGATGGCGAGTATCTCCCCTGGGAGGGGGGCGACACCGCTGGGAATCGCATCGAGGCAGCCGAGCGGTACACAATTGACACCCTTTCCCGGACGCTTGCCGACTGCCGCGAACGTGACGCCGTGGCCGATGCCCTGGTGGACTGCGCCGGCCGGCTTTTCGGTCGTGCGGGCCTGCTGCTCGTTATGAGGGATGTGGCTGCGGGGTGGGAGGCGGCTGCCGGCCCGGGGCGGTTGCGTGAGTTCGGGCAGTTGCGAATATCGCTCCAGGAGGCGTCACAGGTTCGGACCGTGGTCGAGGGGCGGAGCGTGTATCTTGGTCCTCCGGGCCTGTCCCCGGCCGACCGGCGGCTGGCAGAGGCCCTGGGCGGGGCTGGTGCGCCGGGTCTGCTGCTCGTGCCCATGGTGATGGGGCGGCGCGTGGTCACCATCCTCTGTGCCGCAGGAGAGATTGCCTCTCTGGGAGCTCGGTTGTCAGAGGCGCAAACCATTGCACGGAAAGGGGTGCTGGCATTCGAGATCCTCATCCTGCGTGGCAAGATCCTGATGACATGACGATTGCCGGCCGGTCAGACGCTCGCCCATCCGGGCGGTCCGGAGTCGGAGTGGAGGGCCGGGGACGTAATGTCTTTGCGGAGCCGGGCAGCGGCATCGTCGAGCGAGCGGCTCATGAGCTCGCGGCTGCTTTCCCTGGTGCAGAGGAGCAGAAGCAGGCCGTCGTCGAGGGGCTTTATCGCCACGATCCCCTCCGCGTACCGGAGGAAGAGCGTTTTTGTGCTGGCGGACGAGATGCCGAGGACGGACGCGCATTCAGCCACGTCACCCGAAACCGCCGACAGGGTTGCGTCATCGAAGAGGCAAGGAAAGGCCCGCTCGATGATATTTCCTCCGCGATCCGTGACAAGGCTGCCAATGGCCCCGGGCAGCGCGTTGAGTTGTTCGAGCGCCTGGCTCACGTCAGGAGGAATGGACGGCACGGCGGATTGCCTCTTCCACTGCGGGGGGCCGATGCTTTGCATCGGCGGTAACGGCAAGAAATTGATGCTTGCCGGCATAGACGAACAGATGCTCTCTTTTGCCCTCAAGGACCATTGCGGTAGGGCTTCCGGTCCCCAGGCGCGGACCGATCCGGCCGGCCAGGCGGGCGAGGAAGCATGCCCGGGCGGCGAGTCTGTCCGCCGAGGGGCCGCTGCCGTCTGTGGAGGCGCCGTTATGGTCAAGGATGATGGCATCGGACACCATCCCGACTGCACGTATCCGGCCGCGGAGCGAGGTGTTCCCCTGCGGGTCGACGTGCCGCCGGCGCTCATCCATGGCTTGGTGCGCATCGAGCAGAAGATGCTGCCGGCTTTTCCTGATGGAGTGGCGGGCGGTTGACAGGTACGGCTGGGCAGTGAAGCGCCCGCCCGGCCAGCGCATGATCCGCTGGAATGCCTCTTCTCCCTCGTAGCTGTCTTTTTCGGCGTGGACAACCTCGCCGTCCCTGAAAAAAATAACCCCGTGCCGTCCTCCGAATTCAACCGAAATGCAGCCGGAGAACCTGTTGGTCCCCTTGAGCTGGATCAGATCGGCCAGCGAGAGCCCGACCATGGAGCCGTCGAATCCTTCGTATCGTTTCCTTCCGAGCGCCTCGTGCGCCATGACTCCCTCCCTGGTGACCGCATGCCATAGACGGTGCGGCGGATTCGGCCTGTACGTTTAGTGGTACCGTCGAAGTGTGGCTGTATAACATATTTTTGATTTATCGACAAGATGATGAATGGCTGTTCATCCTGTAACGGTTCGTGATGATTGCCGCCATGGGGATTAATTTGCATACAATTAAAACATATCAATAAAACATATAATAATGTCATATTTTCGTAAAACCTTGTTTTGTTCATTTGGTGGTTCCGGCTGTGCAGGTGAAGCTGGAGTGCCGGAGAACAGAGGAAAAACATTGTGATTTTCCCGCAGGAAGGGTAGTCTTGAAAACACGCGGGCGGGGTTGCACGAACCGGGTCCCGCAAATTTACCGCAAGGAGTCAGCCATGAAGTATGTGAATGCCTTTGTTCTTATGATTCTACTTGCATCCTTGTCCCTTGATGCCCACGCCTTCGGCTCCATGGGCGGCATGGGGGGGGGAGGCGAGGCTTCCGTCGTTCAGGGCACCCCCCTGGCAGGAAAGGTCGTGGAGACGTTCAACGGCGGCGGGTATACCTATGTCCGTCTTGAGCGGGACGGTAAGACCGCATGGGCGGCCATTCCCGAGACATCTCTGGAGGTCGGCCGCGAGGTGACCCTCAAGCCGGGCATGGAGATGCAAAAGTTCTTCAGCAAGGCGCTTAACCGGACCTTCGACAGCATCTACTTTTCCGAGGGCATGGCGACCCAGGCCGCAAGCACCACGGGGAAGAACTCGGCCGGAAGCAAGGGGGGGGTGGTCACTCCCGCAGAGAAGATTGCCGTAGAAAAGGCAGCAGGGGCCAATGGTTTCACTGTTGCCGAGCTTCATGGCAACAGGGAGAAGCTTGACGGCAAGACGATCACTGTCCGGGCCAAGGTGACCAAGGTGTC
>NZ_JCAMRN010000056.1:0-24885 GCF_059620965.1 Geobacter sp. PheSNFMC | reverse complement strand
AGCTCATCTGTTCCATGGAGCTGGAGGCTTCTTCGGCAGCGGCAGCCTGCTCGGTGGCACCCTGGCTCATTTCCTCGGAGCTGGAGGAGAGCTCCTGGCTGCCGGCGGCCACGTTGTCCGCTGCGCTCTTCACGTCAGCTACCACTCCCTTCAGCTTCTCGACCATGTTGTGCATGGCCGCATACACGCCCGTTTCCGCCTTGCCGGTGGTATCAAAGGCGATGCGCAAATCGCCATCCGCAAGCCGGTTGGCAATATCGGAAATCGCCGTCGGCTCACCGCCAAGCTGCCTGAGGAGCACCCGCGTAATGACCAGCCCCATGACTACCGCAAGGACGATACAGGCAATCAGAGCGCCGGCGATCATGATGCGCGCCGAAGCATAGAGTTTATCGCCACGCGCGCTGGCATCTTTGGCCTCCTGCGTGTTCAGCGTCTTGAGCTTGTCGATCAGGGCTCCGGCTTCGTTGTACAGTTTGCGCGAGTTTGCATTCAGGAGGGCGGCTGCTTCCTGGGCTTTATTCTGCCGGGACAGTTCGATGATCGGTTTGCCTTCATTCAGGTATTCCTGCCATTTTGTGCTGAACTCCTGAAGCATTTGCTTCTCTTCAGGAGTTGCCAGCAATGGTTCGTATTCCTTCTGGTGTTCGGCAATACTCTTGACGAGCTCTGCCATTCTCTCTTCGTACGCTTTCTGCCCGGCACTCTCCATCTCAACGATATGCTGCAACTCAAGACGGCGGTAGCTGGCGAAATCCAACTGCATGGCCGATATTGCGTTGAGGCTGGGGATCCAGTTCTCAGCCATGTCAGTTCCCGTCTCATTGACTCGTGACAGCTCGAATATGGAAAAGATTCCAAGAAAAGCCGCCAGGAGTACGACCACCATGAATGATACGGCCAGTTTGCTTGAAACCTTGAGGTCCTCGAACCACTTCATGCGCTGCCTCCTTGTTGGGTGTTGTTGCGGGATCCGCGTTGTTCCCGATGGCGCCGGGTGCACCACCGTCAGCCATCTCCCCTCCCGGAATGGGGAGCGGAGAAGATGAACGGGTGCCGGGGCCGGACCATGGGCAGGCATGGCAAGCCACACGTGGTCACATCATGGGAATGCCCCGTGTCGGCCGGGGCGTCGCACATTCTCTGTATGTTGTATTCGGATTGGAGGGATGATTTCTCTATCAGCGGATTGCGAGGTGGGATTTCGAAAAACCCCAAAGCAGGGATGGGAACGGTGCGGCTCTGGTCAGCGGAGCGGGGTGAGCCCTTCGCGAATGGCGTACTTGGTCAGTTCCGCGACACTGTAAAGATTGAGCTTTTTCATGATGCTATGGCGCTGGGTCTCGATGGTCTTGAGACTCACCCCGAAGGCAAAGGCGATCTCTTTTGTGCTTTTGCCGGCGGCAATCAGTTGCAGCACCTCCCGCTCGCGGAGGGATAGAAGGGTATGGGTCAGGAGTGCATCATCAGGAATCCGTTCCATGTAGGCCCGTATGATCATCTCGGTGATCCGGGGCCCAAGGTAGGGCTCGCCCGCGGCCACGTGACGAATTGCCGAAACCAGTTCGTCCTGGCTGCAGTCCTTGAGCAGATAACCGTGGGCACCGGCCCTGAGAACATCCAGGACAAACCGCCGCTCCGACTCCATGGACAGGACGAGAACCCGGGTGAGGGGAAATTCCGCCACGATACGGCGGGTGGCCTCGATGCCGTTCATGCCGGGCATCGCTATGTCCATCACCACCACGTCAGGCCGCAGTTTCCGGGTGAGCTCGATGGCCGTTGCCCCGTCGCACGCGACCCCGACGACCTCCAGGCCGGAATGCTCGCTCACGAGGGCCCGCAGCCCCTCCAGCACGATCCGGTGATCATCGACCAGCAGTACCCGCAGCATCACGGTGCCCCTCTCTGGGCGCCCAGCGTGGTGCTGCCACCCTCTCCCCTCAGCGGCAGACGGATGACAGTACGGGTGCCACGGCCCGGTTCCGAGTGCACCGTCAGCACCCCGCCCAGGTATTCGATCTTCTGCCGGGCGTTGAAGAGGCCGAAGCCGCCGCTCTTGCCGCAGTTACGGCTCACGGAGGAAACGTCGAACCCTGCGCCCCCGTCTTCAACGGTTATGGTGATGGCACCGCTCTCCGTCGTGACGGATATGGCCGCCCGCGGGGCCGAAGCATGCTTTGCAATGTTCAGCAGCAACTCCCTGACGACCTGGAAGACCGTGGAACTGACCTCATGGGAGAGTGGCTTCTCTTGCTGGTCATCGAATACCTCCACCTGCAGCCCGAAATCCTCCCGAAACTGTTCCCCCAGCCAGCAAAGGGCAGCAACCAGCCCCCCATGGGCAAGGAGCGGCGGCCGGAGCTGGCAGGTCAGCGAGCGGATATCCTGCAGGGCACCGCTGACGAGTTGCCTGATCTCTTCCAGCACGCGGCGGTCATCCTCGGCAAGAGAAGCGCTCCTCAACGAACCGAGCTTGAGCCCCGCCAGGAAGAGATTCTGGCCCACCTGGTCATGAAGTTCGCCCGCGATGCGGCTGCGCTCCCGGTCCTCGGCAACGGCAAGCTCCACCGCAAGGGACGCTAGCCGCTCCCGGTAGATATTCAGCTCTTCCTCTAGACGCAAACGACGCGTAATGTCGAAACCGATCCCACCCAGCAGAACGACCTCGCCCTGCTCGTCACGGATCGGGAACTCGCTCATGATCCAGTGGTGCGCACCGTCCTCGGCCTGCACCGTTTCCACGGTCTGGATGCCGACTGCTTCCGCAATGGCCCGTTGGTCGTTCTCTTCGAACTGCCGTGCGCACGCATTCCCGTCAGCCCCTCCTGGTTGCGTTTCGGCGGGGTCCGGCGACACAAGCCGCTTCCACTGGTCATTGACATAGAGGTAGTGCCCGGCAAGGTCTTTGATAAAGGAGATCCCGGGAAGATGCTGCATGAACAGGTTGAACATGTTTTCTCGGAGCACTGACATCATCGGCTTCGTGCGCTCCTCGCGCTACCATAAATTTTACTATTGTCAACAGCGTAACTATGAAACAACACACTCCTGGCCGTAAATCATCCAAATACGAAGAGAGAAAATAGTTTCGTGCCAACGGGCGACAGACGAAAACGGAAAAACAGGGAGAGACAACGCTCCCCAGCGCCGCAAAGGCATCATTAACATCAGCCCGTTATCCCCATCACCATCTATCCTCTCACCCCGGAATGCCCCTATCAGGTGCGGCGGGCCCAATGAAAGAGATCCATCGAAGCAGGTTGCGGCCTTGCCGGGCTCGACAACAAAGGGGGCGGCCGTATCCCCGGCCACCCCCTCGTTGCCCCTCAGTCAACGGTTGCGCTGAATTCCACCCGGGCGCCCCGTTCGCCCTGCTTATCGGGGCGCTTGAAGATGTCGCCGCTCTTCTGGAAGACCCGGGCCGAATCGAGCTTGCCCTGCTCCACCAGGAAAGTGCGGACCACGGCGGCCCGTTCGTCGGCAAGGGTCTTGAGCTCGGCATCGCCCACCACCGTATTGGCCAGGATCAGCTTGGTCATCTCCGCCTCGGGGAGTTCCTTCACCGTACCGATGATGGTGCGCGGCTTGGGGAACTTCTCCTTCTTGTAGACCGCCGTGAGCAACCGCTCGTACTCTTCCGGCGCCACGGCCATCGCCTCGGCCGAATCGCCCGGCTTGTTCTGCTTCTTCTTCACCATCTCCAGGAACTTCTCCGCCCGCACCTTCCGCCTCAACAACTCGGACCGGTATCCCTCGGCGTCCTTGTCCCGCTCCACGTAGCCGGCCACTTCCACCTTGATGGCGGGGCGATCGGCCAGGGCCTGGGCGATTTTTCGGAGCTTGTCCTGCTCCGCCGGGGCAAGCTCCGCCGAACCGTAGCCGAAGGAGATGACGCTCAGGTCGGCGCCGCCGCCGAAGGCGGACTGCAGGAGCGCGAAGGGGGATGTGGCCGCCTTCACCAGCAGGTTTTTCAGGATCTGGAGCACCACCCGCCAGACACTGAACTGGGGATCGTCCGTGCGGCCGGTGACCGGCAGGTCCAGGTGGATCTCACCCTTGCGATCCTTCAGCAATGCCACTGCCAGACGCACCGGCAGGCCCGTGGCCTTGTCACTCTCGATCCGGTTGCCGAAGGTAAGCTGGTCGATGAAGACCTTGTTCTCGGAATTGAGTTGCTTGTTCTGGATCGTGTACTGGAGGTCCAGGAAGAGTTTCCCCTTGTCCACGGCATACCCCAGGTAGGTGCCGGAGTAAGGGGTCATGGGCGAGAGCTCGATGTCGGTGAACCGCACCTTGATGTCGGCGTAGAGATCGTCGCGCAGGGGGTTGATCCTGCCGGTGATGCTGATCGGGGAGTGATTCTCCAGGTTCCCCCGCAGGTCCACGTCGGCAAATTTGCTCTCCTCCGACGTGAGGCCGCTCACCCGGCCGCCCAGGTTGTAGAAGGTGGTGGCGTAGGGTTTCGGCATGTGCCTGTCGCTGAAGTCGAGGGTCCCCGCCTGCATGGTGACCGCACCGATGGTGATGGCCCGCTGCCGGGCCGGCGTCTCCGGAGCCGGAGCCGGCTGCGCCGCTGCCGCGACGGCTTCCGGCTTTGCCGCCCCCTCAGCCGGTTCCGGTGCGGGGGTGAAGAGTTTCTGGAGGTTGAGGCGGCCATCCGGATCGATGACGATCTTGGAGTAGAACTGGTTGAGGGCCACCTCGCGGATGTCGAGGGTGAAGGGGTCGATGCTCCCCTTGACCTTGTCGAGCTGGAGGCTTTCCCAGCGGAGCAGGTCTTCGCCGTCACCGTCCAGCAGGTAGAAAGAGCGGACCCCCAGCCCGCCGGCGAAGCTCCCGGTCAGCTTGCCGCCGCTGCGGGCAAGGCTGACCGCCATGGCGGTGTCGAGGGTGCCGTCGGCCAGGATGGCGAGAAGATTCTTTGGCAGATAGTAATCGAAATCGGTCAGGGGAAGCTGCCTGATGGTCACGTTGCCGTTGAGGGCGAGGGGCTCGGGCCGGACCCTGCCCGTTGTCCTGAGTTCGCCCTCCTTGCCGTAACGGGCGGCAAAGCGGAAGGGTATCTGGCCGAATTTCGGACCGGTGAGGTTTTCCACTCCCGCCGCGATCCTCCGCAGGGTAAAGGTGGGACGATCCTCGATGGTGCCGTCGGTGAACGAGGCAGTGAGGCCCGCAAGGCTCACCGCACCGATGCGATAGCGGAACGGAGCGGCAGTGCCTTCCTTCGGCCGGGCCGCCGGCCGGGTCTGCGCCGGCCCGGGCCGCCGCACCAGCGTGAGGGGAGACCACTCTCCCTTCCCGTTGCGGGAGAACCGGACCTCACCGTCACGCAGCCGCACCGCGCCCACCGTCAGGGTGGCGTCCTTCTGCACGAACGCGATATTCTCACCGGCCACCTCGGCCAGACGGGCTCCATCCTTGCCCTCGAAAGGCACCCTGAGCGAGGCGAGGCGGATGCGTCCCTTGTCCACCCGGACTCCGTCGGGCGTGCTGAAGCCGATATCCGCGCCCGCGTCGAGCTTCCCCGTCACCGGGGCCGTCAGGTAGGGGCTCAGATAGGGATAGTAGGCCCCCAGGTCGATGCCGGCCACCTGGACGGTGCCGGTCAGCGCCAGCGGGTCGGGGGTGACGCGCCCCTCCACCCGCGCCTCTTCTCCCCGGCCGGTGGCAAGAGAGAGCGTGCAGTCGGCAGCCGTGCCCGGCGCGGTGGAGAAACCCTTGACGGTCATGGCGATCTTTTCCACCCGGGCGGCAAAGCCGCCGGCGGGAAGGCGGTCGTCCAGGTGCACCGCACCGTCTGCCAGACGGAACTCGGCCACGGACACGAGCGGCTTGCGGCCCGGCGGCGCAGGCTTTTCCGCGGCGGCCGGTACCGCCTTCTTTTTCCCGGCCAGGCGCTGCAGGTTCCATGTCCCTGCTGCGTCCCGCGCCAGATGGATCTCGGGACGCTCCAGGGTCACCAGCGACAGGGGAAACTCCCCGGCCAGCACCCGGGCGCGGTTCAGGCGGGCCTCCAGCCCGGCCAGGGCCAGGAGCGGCACATCGCCGTGCTCGGCGACCTTGACCCCGACCAGCCGCGCCGAGCCCGAAACCATCAGGTCCGGATCTTTTCCCTCGGCAACCCGGTAGGTGATGCCGAGGGTGGTGGACAGGGTTCCGTCCTGCACCAGAATCGGCAGTTCGGCCGGGATATAGGATGCAAAGCGCTTGATGGCCAGGTCGCGCAGGTCCACGTTGAGATCGTACTCGGCCGCCTTGGCAAAGGGGCGCAGCTTTCCCTCGGCCCGCACCGGGGCATCATTGACCAGGGCGCTGAAGCGGGGGGTTATGTAGCGGTCGGCAAAATAGGGGATAGTGCTGAGAAACGGAATGCCCAGATCGAGCCGCCGCACTTCGTGGCGCCGCATGATCCGCTCCCCCTGGTCCAGAAAATCAAGGGAGCCGTTGGCGATGGTGATATTGTTGAGGGAAACGCGGGGCAGCCCCTCGTCCTTCTTGGGCTCGGCCTTCTTTTTCCCGAGCAGGTCGGAGAAGTTGTAGGTGTTGGGCCCCACGCGCACGAGCCGGACATGGGGGGACGAAAGCCGGGCTTCGCGGACCACGGGAGCCATCCGGAAGATCGAGGCGGGGCTCACCTGGACCCGCGCGCTGCTGAAAGAGGCGAAGACCGTGGTCTTGTCGGGCTCGGTAAAGCTGACATCGCGCACCTCCACCGTCCAGGTGAACGGGTTGATGGAAACGTCTCCCACTAGGAGCTTTCGGCCGGTGGCCGCCTCTACTCCCTCCATGGCCCGTGTTTTCACGATTCCAGGCAGGATGAGGCCGATGAAGCCGATCAGAAGGATACTGCATGCGCCTGCGCCGATTGCCACCTTGTGCCACAGTTTCATGAGCTGTTCACACCCCTTTGAAGTCACCGCATACTGATAATTGTGGCAGAAAGCTCTGCCATGTCAAAAGCCGCGCCGCACCGCCCTCCCGTTACCCGTCAGCCTGCACGCCCGGCGTATTCCGGAAGATGAGCTTTGCCGTGGGCGTGGCATCGTCGGGAAATTCTGCGTGGTAGAGAACGGTCCCCGGGAAGGGGGCGAACAGCCGCGCCAGTTCGCCGGGCTGCAGCAGATACTCCTTTTTGTGGGGCACCGGCGCCGTGGGCGACTGGAGGATGGTGTCGAAGATGAGCATCCCGCCCGGCGCAAGGGACGCCACCTCGTGGGGAATCAAGTCCCGAAGGAGGAAATTGAAGTTGATGATCAGATCGTAGGTTCCGGTGATCCGATACCCCTCAAGATCCGTCAGCCGAAAATCGATGGAGAGCCGCTCCCGCCCCGCCCAGCGCCGGGCCTTGTCCAGCCCCACGGGTGAGATATCGAGGCCGGTGACGGCAAACCCGTGCCGGGCCAGGAAGATGCTGTTCCGCCCCTCGCCGCAGGCGATGTCCAGGGCACGCCGGCCGGGACAGAGCCGCTTCAGTTCATCGATCCACTCGGCAAGAAGCCGCGACGGCCGCTCCCCCAGCAGACACTCATCCGAAAGGTAGCGCTGGTCCCACCGCTCCTGCTCTTCACCCATTCCGCCCCTCCCCTGACCACCGTCTGCCCCGGGATGCCGTTCCGGGACAGGCGCGATTCATGTCCTACCAAGCACAACTACCATACCTTGAGGCATAAAAAAAGCCCGCCTCCTCTCGGGGGCGGGCCGTCCGCACGGTCATGCGGCACACGTTCCATCAGGCCGAGGCCAGCCGGCCGTCCCTGATCTCCACCACCATCTGGGCCTGGCGGGCGATCTCCGGGTTGTGGGTAACGATCACCACCGTCTTCCCCTGACGGTGGAGCTCAGCCACGGCCGCCAGCACCTCGGCCTCTGCGGCCGAATCCAGGTTGCCCGTGGGCTCGTCCATGAGGAGGATGTCGGGGTCGTTGGCCAAGGCACGGGCAATGGCCACGCGCTGTTGCTGCCCCCCGGAGAGCTGGCGGGGCAGCGCGCCCAGCTTCTCCTCGAGCCCCACCAGTTCCAGCAATTCCCGGGCTCGTTCCTTTTGCCGCTTTTCCGGGATGCCCGCAAACATCATGGCCGCCGCCACGTTCTCCTCGGCCGTGAGGCTGCCCAACAGGTTGAAGAACTGAAACACGAAGCCGATCTTTTCGGCCCGCAACCGCGCCAGGTCACTGTTGGCAAGACCGGCCAGCTCGATGCCGTCCACGGCCACCTGGCCGGCCGAGGGTCGATCGAGCCCTCCCACCAGGTGCATGAGGGTGCTCTTGCCGTGCCCCGAAGGCCCCACGATAGCGCAGAACGCGCCGCGCGGGATCTCCAGGCTCACCCCTCGCAGGGCATGGGTGGTGACCTGGCCGGAGCCGTACGTTTTGGTCAGGTTTTCCGTCCGGATGATTGCGTCACTCATGGCTGATCGCCTCCACTGGGGTGAGCCGCGCGGCGCGCCACGCGGGATAGAGTCCGGCCACCAGGGCAACCGCCACCGAGAAGGCCACGGAGCCGACCATGAGCTTCGGGTCCAGGACCGCCGCAGGGTCATTGCCCTTCACAAAGGCCAGGAAGGCATTCTGATTTACCATGGGTCCGACCAGGACCGACGCCGCCAGGCCGCCCGCGACGCCGCAGATGCCGCCCAGGAGGCCGTAGAATCCGGACTCCATGAGAAAAATGGCGAATATTTCCCTGCGCCGCGCCCCGATGGCCTGGAGGATGCCGATCTCGCGCCGCCGCTCGTACGTTGCGGTCATCATGGTATTGACGATGCCGAAAGCCGCGGCCAGCACCGATATCGCGGCGATCAACTGGAGCGTCACGTTCACCGTGCCGATGATGCCCAGGACCGACTTGAGCATCTGCTTGTCCGACACGACCCCCGCGTTCACCGTTTCCTTGATCTTCATGATGTAGTCGTCGGTCCGGGAGAGGTCGTCCACCTTCACCGCCACGAACGACGCCTTGTCGGGGGCCTTGAAGAGCTCCTGGGTCACGGAGAGGGCCAGGAACAGGGTGGTGTCATCCTTGCTGCCGGTCTCCTTCAGCACGCCTTTTACCGGCAGCCGCGTCCCGCGGATGGTCACCTCGTCGCCGGGCTTGAGGCCGAAGGATTCAGCCGCGGCCGCGCCGACCACGACGACCCGCTCGTCGTTGTTCGCGAAATACTCTCCGCTGCGCACCTCCCACCCCTTGAACGGCTTCATGGCGTCGGGAAGAACGCCGGCCACCCCCACGGGACGATTCCGGATGGCGGTCTTCTCGGTCAGGACCGGCACCGCCGTGAGCCCCTGGATGGCGGCGACCCGGCCCACCTCCTCCATGGTGATGGTTGAGGGAAGCTGCTCGCCGGTGAGAATCGATACCTGCTCATAGGCGCACGACCCTTTGGGGGTCACCACCAGGTTCGCCCCCAGGGCGGCCGCCTCGCGCCGCACCTCCTCCTTGAGCCCGCCCCCCAGGGCCAGAAATGCCACAAAGGAGGCGATGCCGATGGTGATGCCCAGGAGGGTGAACACGAACCTCCCCCGCCGGCGGGTGATGTTCTTAACCACCAGTTTCGTGATGTTCATCTACCCTCCGATCTTGTGGTTCTTCACCACCTTCATCTTTTCGGCCACAAAGATGAGACCGCCCGGCTCGGTCCGGAAGCTGCCGGTCACCCGCACCTCGTCGCCCAGGGCGGGAACCGTTCCGTTGGCGCGGATCGGGATGAAAATCTTGTTACAGCCCGGCGTGGTGCAGGCCAGTTCCTTCAGATCCATGATGCCGAAGACGGTCCGGTCCTCCTGCGACGTCCCCCCCATGACCCCGGCGATGGTGATGGTGCCCGTATAGGCCGTGGGGTCCGAGGCCACGTCGTTCACGTTGAATATCTGCTCGTTGCAGCCGGTGAGGGTAAGGGCACCCAGCGCCAGTACGAGCATCGTCACAGCCATAAGCATGTTCTTGCGCATTTTCTGATCTCCTTGAATGGACATGAAAGTCGGACGCACCATGGCGCCCCGGACGCGCCACCGCCCCGAACCGTGCGCGAACGAACGGACGAAACGACGGACGGCGGCCCGGCGATAGTACTGACGGCACTACCAGAGAAGGGAGGAAATCAGACCGATTCGGGGGGATACTCTATGGGGGGCGCAACGGGAGACGGCGGCAGGGAGCGCACGGCAACGGCGCCGCAGCATCCCTCTGTATGGGGAATCGAAGGAATGTGCCGCGTCGGCTCGTCGGCCACAAGGCACGACGGGCAGGCGCACGCGGCATCGGAGCAGGGCACCGGCATGGTGTCCCGGTCCGTGTCCTGCTCCTGGGGCTGCACGGGGCAGCACGTATCCGCAATCGGCATGTCCGTGGCGAACACGCTGCTCTCGGCAATGCCGGAACAGACGAGCAAGGCCGCCACAAGGATGAGGAGAGAGACGATGCGAATAATTCCCGAACACATGGCTTAACTTTATGAAGTTCGCGGTGTCCTTGTCAACCCGAAAACGCCGCGGCCGCGTGCCCGTCAAAGATGCAAACCTTGACCCACGTCAAGGAGATCAGCCTGCCGCTGGGATATCAAAGAAACACGCACCATTGAAAACCGGCGGATCGCGGCTATAGTTACCCAGTACCGATCCGTTGAACACAACCAACTACCAAGGAGGAAACACAAATGGGAATGTTCTGTAACCAGTGCGAACAAGCCGCCAAGGGCGTCGGCTGCGAGATCATGGGAGTCTGCGGGAAAAATCCCGAAGTCGCGGCGTTGCAGGATCTGATGCTCTACGGGCTCAAGGGGCTCGCCATTTACGCGGACAAGGCCCGCGAGCTGGGCGCCAGGGACGAGGCCATCGACCTCTTCATGATCGAGGGGCTCTTCACCACCGTCACCAACGTGGACTTCGATCCGGTCAGCCTCGCGGGCAAGCTCCGCACCTGCTACGACATGAAGGAAAAGGCCAAGTCCCTCTATGAGACCGCCTACCGCGAGAAGAACGGCGGCCACGCCCCGGCGGTCGCTGCCGGTCCCGCCGCCTGGGTCATCGCCGGCGATCTCGAAGGGCTCGTGAAGCAGGGACTCGAGCACGGCATCAACACCCACCATACCGACGCCGACGTGCGCTCCGCCATCGAGATCCTCATCTACGGCCTCAAGGGAATGGCGGCCTACGCCGACCACGCCTACATCCTCGGCAAGAAGAACGAAGAGGTCTTCGCCTTCTTCCACAAGGCCATGGCAGCCACCGCCGACCCCGCCAAGGGGCTCATGGACTTCGTCGGACTCTCCATGGAGTGCGGCAAGCTCAACATCACGGTAATGGGCATGCTGAACGAGGGGCACGTGGATAACTACGGCCATCCGGTCCCCACCAAGGTGCCCACCGGCACCCGGAGGAACAAGGGGATTCTCGTGTCGGGCCACGACCTGCGCATGCTCGAAGAACTCCTCAAGCAGACCGCCGGCAAGGGGATCGACATCTACACCCACGGCGAGATGCTCCCGGCACACGGTTATCCGGGCCTGAAGCAGAAGTATCCGCACCTCTACGGCAACTTCGGCGGCGCCTGGCAGGATCAGGCCAGGGAATTCCCCCACTTCCCCGGCGCCATCATCTTCAACACCAACTGCATCCAGCGGCCGGCCGACTCCTACAAGGACCGCCTCTTCTCCTGGGGCCAGGTGGGATGGCCCGGCGTAAAGCACATCTCCGGCTGGGACTTCTCCGAGGTCGTCAACAAGGCACTTGAGTGCCCCGAGCTGGCGGATGCGCCGGAGAAGGAAATCCTCACCGGCTTCGGCCACAACGCCGTCCTCGGCGTTGCCGACAAGGTCATCGAAGGAGTGAAGGCAGGCGCCATCAAGCACTTCTTCCTCATCGGCGGCTGCGACGGCGCCAAGCCGGGCCGCAACTACTACACCGAACTGGCCGAGAAGGTGCCCCAGGACTGCGTCATTCTGACCCTGGCCTGCGGCAAGTACCGCTTCAACAAGCTCGAGTTCGGCGACATCGGCGGCATTCCGCGGCTCTTGGACATCGGCCAGTGCAACGATGCCTACTCGGCTCTCCAGATCGCCCTGGCTCTGGCCAACGCCTTCAACTGCGGCGTGAACGATCTGCCCCTGTCCATGATCCTCTCCTGGTACGAGCAGAAGGCGGTGGTCATCCTCTTGTCGCTGCTCCACCTGGGGATCAGGAACATCAAGATCGGCCCCAGCCTCCCGGCCTTTGTCACCCCGAACGTCCTCAACTTCCTGGTTGAGAACTTCAACCTGGGCCCCATCACCACGGTGGAAGCCGACCTCAAGGCAGCCCTGGGTCAGTAGCACCGTCACGAATCACCAGCAGAAAAGGCGCGGAGCCCGCTCTCCGCGCCTTTTTCCTTTTGTCCCCCTAATTCACACACAAAACAATATAAAAAATCTTTCATAAAAAACCCTCAAGGCATTGCAAGCCGTGCCGATAAGTATGCATAAACCGTTGGAGAATGCACGGCTCCCCCTTCCCGGACCATCAGAGCAGGCTCAAAACGACTCCACGGGATACGATCGGGAGGCTTGCCATGAAACTCAGCACGAAAATTTCCCTCATCTGCGCATCTCTTCTCGCCGTATCGGTAGTAATCACCAGTGTCGTCGTTATGTCGATCCTTCACCGAGACATGTCGAAACTGGCAACGGAGTCCCAGGAAAGCCGGATGAAGACCTTCTGGGAGCTGCTCGAGCACAAGGGCAAGGAGTGGACCGTGGTGGACGGTACCCTGAAGGTTGGCGACTACGGGGTCAGCGGCAACTTCGAGCTCCCCGACAAACTGAAAGAGCTGTGCGGAGGAACGGCAACCATCTTCATGGGAGACAAGCGGGTTTCCACGAACGTGCTCAAGGCCGATGGAAGCAGGGCCGTCGGGACGGCCCTGCAGGGGCCGGCCCATGATGCCATCTTCAAGGAAGGGAAGCCGTACCGGGGAAAGGCGGAAATCCTCGGCACCCCCTATTTCACGGCCTATGATCCCATCAAGGATGCCAGCGGCAAGACCATCGGCGTACTCTACGTCGGTGTCAAGGAAAGTGAGTTCATGAGTTCCTTCAACCGCCTCGCCTGGATTGTCGGCGGCCTGGTATTCATATTCATCGCCCTGTCGACGGCATTGATCAAAATCCTTGTCACGCGCTCCCTGGCACGACTTGAGCAGGCGGTGGAGGTCCTTGCCCAGGCGGCTGGCGGCAATCTCGGCGTACGGTTGCAAAAGGGAGGCGGAAAGGATGAAATCGACCTTCTGACCGGCTCGGTCAACACGATGCTCGAAGGGATGGGCGCCACCCTGGTACACGTCATTGCCGCATCGAACCAGGTGGCCGCTGCCGCCGGTCAGTTGCAGGGAGTGGCGATCCAGATCGCCACCGGGGCGGAAGAGGTGGCGTCACAGGCCGGTACCGTGGCAACGGCCAGTGAGGAGATGGCTGCCACGTCCCTCGAAATCGCCCACAACTGCGCCCTGGCGGCCGGAAGTGCCGGCAAGGCCAATGGATCCGCCGATTCCGGCGCGTCCGTGGTCATGGCAACGGTTGAAGCAATGGACGCCATATACGGCCAGGTCCGGGATGTGGCCCAGAGCGTGGCGAACCTCGGCACCCGAAGCGACCAGATAGGAGAGATCGTGGGAACCATCGAGGACATTGCCGACCAGACCAATCTCCTTGCGCTGAACGCCGCCATCGAGGCGGCCCGGGCCGGTGAGCAGGGGCGCGGGTTTGCCGTGGTGGCCGACGAGGTTCGCGCCCTGGCGGAAAGGACAACCAGGGCCACCAAAGAGATCAGCCAGATGATCAAGTCCATCCAGCAGGAGACTTCGGCGGCAGTGTCGTCCATGAACCACGGTGTCACCATAGTGCAGGACAGTACCCAGAAGGCGGGCGAGTCGGGAGCCGTCCTTGCCGAGATCAAGGCCCAGATCGATTCCGTCGCCCAGCAGGTGAGCCAGATCGCCACCGCGGCCGAACAGCAGACCGCAACCACGACGGAGATCAGCAACAACATCCACGCGATAACCCAGGTGGTGGGAGAAACGGCCAGGGAAGCCCAGGAATCCGCCGAGGCGGCAAACCGCCTCCGGGCGCTTTCCGAAGAGCTCAAACAGATGGTGGGCCATTTCCGCATGGGTTGATCATCCTCATCGACAACCATGGAAGACAAAGGCGTGGAGATTGTCCTCCACGCCTTTTCTTCGCCCGCTGCGGTGCGGCGTTGAACCGACACCTGATACTTCCCGTCGTGGACGATCTCATCCAGGGGCTTGCGTTCCGCCTCCGGCACCGTCCGGAGCTTTCCGGGCTCCCCAGGCCGGCCGGGACGTGTATTGGCGCTTCTCCATGCCCTGGCTGGCTCAAGCGTCTCCAGTCCTTGGCCTCTATTCTCCGTTGAGAGTTTGCCTGCGAACTGCAACGCCATCAACTGTTATCGCGCAATCCGTCATCACCACAGAGCTGCCCGGATGGCTTACCCGCCCGAACTCCCGGCAGACATCCTCGGCCCTCTCCCCCTCAGCCCCGTGGACTGATCCCGGTTGCCTTCCCGGTGCTTCCTCCCTGTCTCTCACTTTCCAGGAGTCCTCTCCACCAGCGTTGCCGTCACGCTCCCCACCGTGACCCTGGTTCGCGCCCGCACCGGAATGCGCCGCTCATCATCGGTGAGCCAGATGTGCACCGTCCCCTTTCCCTCGAACACACCCTCCGAATAGACCAGTGGCTGGATGACGATGGTTTCCACTTCGCCGAGCACGGTTTTGAGCTTTTCCTTGCGCAGGACCCGCACCTCGATAAGTCGCTGGCGCTTGCTGTCAAGGATATTCAGGTGGTGGGACGTGCCCACCTCAAGGGGCAGGTAGCGCACGTAGTAAAAACTGCCGTACACGTCGATGGTGTCGAGCGGAATAGGGATATTCACCTTTTCTCCGGTTTTGTGATCGGTAAACCGGGCCACTCCGCGCTCCTGTTCGAACACGATCTCCCGGTCCCGCCGCCGGTTCCCCTCCCGGGTCTGGAGCCGGTAGTGGCGGGCCAGGCCGGGGAAGGGCGCCCGATGCCGGTCGTAGCTGCTCACGATCCGGTCCTCCACGGGGAAAAAGACCGACAACCAGTCGTTGGACCGGGCCGTGGAGACGATTGTGCGGACATCCCCCTCATCCGCAACCTCCTGGGTGGCCGTGCCGACCGGGACGCCGGCCCACGACAACTCGTACACGAGCTTTTCGGGAACCTTCTGCGCTGCCCCGGCCACCGAGCCCACACACAGCACCACGACTGCCGCGGCAAGGACAGCATGAACCCTCATTCCCCAACCACTGTAACGCATTAACGGCTCCCCCCTCTTCGGCCGGCGTCAGCGGGCCGGATCGCTCCTGCCCGCCCATGGCATTCAAGTATCCCACAATAAGACGTCGACTCAACCCCTTGACTCCGTTCCGGGCAAGGGCACAATTAGTACCAGAGGGCCATGATTGTTGGAGCGGCGTCACCGAATCGGCGCCCGAAAGGAGGAGGCCATGCCGGAAAAACTACTTGTGCCGTCCATCGAACAGAGAATCGCCGGAATGCTGGAAGTTACACGCCGCATAAAGGACGAATCGGAGGGGAGAAAAAAAGGGAAAACCCGGCCGACGGTCACCATTTCCCGGGAGTTCGGCTGCGAAGCCTTTCCCATGGCCGAGCGCCTGAAGGAGATACTGGACCGGCAGTCGGGGGAACCATGGATAATCATGGACAAAGGGCTGCTGGAGGAGGCGGCGAAACACCTCGATGTTTCCACTGAGGTTTTCAGTTCCCTCGGCCATCGCCCCCGCTTCCTGGACGACATGATCGCCACGCTCTCGCCCCAGTGGAAAAGCGAGCGGGACTACTTCCGCATCCTCTGCGACCAGATCGTCTCGCTGGCTGACGCCGGCAACGTCATTCTCATCGGACGCGGAAGCACCGTCATCACCCAGAGCATGGCGAACTGCTTCCACTTCCGCATCTATGCCTCCCATGA
Organism: Geobacter sp. PheSNFMC; assembly: GCF_059620965.1. NCBI lineage: Bacteria > Pseudomonadati > Thermodesulfobacteriota > Desulfuromonadia > Geobacterales > Geobacteraceae > Geobacter > Geobacter sp. PheSNFMC. The sequence goes on along the minus strand of NZ_JCAMRN010000056.1, from coordinate 8,878 downwards.
GTACAAAGTCCGCTCCATCGCCCGCAGGGCGAAACTGCCGCTCCAGGAGGCGGAACACCTGGTGGAGCGGAAACAGAAAGAACGCGACCGCTTCATCCGCGACTTCCTCGACCGCGACATCAGCGACCTGAGCCTCTACCACGTGGCCTTCAACAATGACCGGAACTCCTCGGACCTCATCGCCCGGACCATTGTCGACTATCTTGCCGCCAAGAAGGGCAACTGAACCACCCGTCGAACCGGGGGCGGGCGACCGCCCCCGCCTGCCGTTTACCTTGCATGCTCGTACATGGCCCATGTATACTCGCCCCATGCTCACCTATCAGATAACGGACATCGATCATTGCCGCAGCGCCGAGAGTTTTCTGCGCAACCTCCTGCCTGCGGCCCCCTCCTCCTATATCAGGAAACTCATTTCAGCCGGGCACCTGAAGATCAGTGGCGGAACCGTCGCTCCCGACACCCTCCTTGCCACCGGCAATACGGCAACCATCAAGGAAAGCGACCGCACCCGCCAGTTCCTTGCCGCCACCAGACCCCAACTCGACATCCTGTGGGAAGACGACCACTGCGTCATCGTCAACAAGTCTGCCGGCCTACCGGTCCATCGCACGGCCGAGGCCGGCGAGGCAAACCTGGTCGAACTGGCCGAACACTTCATGGCCGGGCGCGGCACCCCGGTGAAACTGCGGCCGGTCAACCGCCTGGACCGCGGCACGTCCGGAGCGACGATCCTGGCGAAAAGCTCCTCCAGCGCCGGCATGCTGGGACGCTATGTCAAGGAAGACGGCCTCGGCAAGCTTTACCTGGCAGTGGCCGACGGCAACCTGCCCGACGCGGGCGCCATCGACACCCCCCTTGACGGCAAGGACGCGCACACGGCCTTCCGCACCCTTGCCCGCGATACGGCTGCCTCATTCGTCCTCGTCACCCCCACCAGCGGACGGATGCACCAGATCCGCAAGCATCTTTCCGCCAGCGGCCACCCGGTGCGGGGCGACCGCCGTTACCGGGGAACCCTGTTGACGGGGTATCCGGGCCACCTTCTCCACGCCTTTCGGGTCTCCCTCATCCATCCCGCCACCGGCCGGAAGCTGATCGTTCATGCGCCTCTTCCGCCTGCTTTCATCCTGCACCTGCCGACCATGGCACCTCTTTCGTGGCATGATCTCCTTCGTGACATTGCCTGCAGTCCCGACTGAACCGCACGCGGCCGGATACGCCCGCCCACGCACCCCTTTTTCAACCGAAACACAGCCCTCAGTGTAACCATAAAGACCTCATAGCGTTATTTCTTTGCGATTTCAATGGGTTCACCCCTCTCAGAATTACCTTTTTCTAATTGACTGTGCCCCCCAGAAATGGCATAATCTCCCCGCTTTTCTCTTGGCTTGCTCCGGGTTTGTCCCGCGATTCACGCTCTCTTCCGCCCGGAAGCGGAGCACATACTATTCGTGCCAAACGCACAAAGGAGGAACGATGAACGCTGTACGACGTATCAGGCTCATTGCCGTGTCGGCCCTGGCCCTGGCTGCAATGCTCTGCCTGGGGACACCCGACTCCCAGGCTGCTCAGGCCACCGCCAAACTGGTGCAGGACGATTGCGTCAAGTGCCACACCCAGCCCCCGGCAGATGTGGCCAGCGCCGGTGCCGGTCACAAGAAGATCACCTGCTTCGACTGCCATGCCGGCCACCGTCCCCAGTCCAAGAACAACATTCCCCAGTGCAGCCAGTGCCACAGCGGCAAAAAGCACTACGAACTGGCAAACTGTATGGGGTGCCACACGAATCCCCACACGCCGCTTAACATCGTTCTGTCGGGCAACATCACCGACCCCTGCCTGACCTGCCACTCCCAGCAGATCACGCAGCTCAAGGAATTCAAGAGCAAGCACACCAACCTCTACTGCTCCACCTGCCACAACGTCCACGGCAAAATCCCGGCCTGCACCCAGTGCCACAAGCCGCACTATGCCGAGCAGACCCAGGCAGACTGCAAGAAGTGCCACAAGGCTCACATGCCCAAGAACGTCGTCTATGGCAAGGAAGTGCCCAACAAGGATTGCGGCGCCTGTCACAAAAAAGCCGTCGACCTCCTGAGCGCCAGCACCGCCAAGCACAAGTCCCTCGCCTGCGTGTACTGCCACCAGGAGAAGCATAAGATGGTGCCGACCTGCCAGAGCTGCCACGGCACTCCGCACCCCGCGCCGATGATGGCCAAATTCGGCACCTGCGGCGACTGCCACAGCATCGCCCACGACCTGAACCGCTGGTCAGCCCCGGCAAAGGGGGAGCCCGCCAAGGCAGCTCCGGCGAAAGACAAGAAAAAGAAGTAACCCTCGCCTGAAGTAGAACGCAAAGAGGGCCTGCATCCGAACAGGGTGCAGGCCCTCTTTGCGTATGATCGTGACGGGCAGGGAGGCCGCCCCACTCCATGCGTCTCTCGTTCAGTCGGCACCTCACGGCACGGACAACCGCATGACTACTGCGTGCAAGGGAACACAAAAAAAACGGTCTCCCAGGGGAGACCGTTTCGTCGGCTGCGTTATCAGGTGTGGTTGCTACTCAGCCTTGGTCACCACGACCTTCAGGTTGGCGGTAACCTCCGGGTGGACCTTTACCACGGCAATGAATTCACCCACATGCTTGATCGGTTCGGCAAGCACGATCTTCTTCCGGTCGATTTCGACGCCCTGGGCCTTGAGCAGTTCAGCGAGCTCCATATTCGTGACCGAACCGAAGAGCTTGCCCTCTTCCCCTGCCTGGTGCGAAATACTCAGGCTCAGCCCCTCGATCTTGGCGACAAGCACCCGGGCCTGTTCGAGGACCTTGTTGCGCTTGTACTCCAGCTGACGTTTGGCGTGCTCAAGGGCTTTGGCGTTCTTTTCGGTTGCTTCGATGGCAAAATTGCGGGGTATCAGATAGTTGCGGGCATAACCGGGTGCAACCTTGACAATGTCGCCGATGTGGCCGAGATTTTCTACGTTTTCTTTCAGAATGACTTGCATGTCTTTCCTCCTAGCCTGTTTTACAGGTTTGTTGGGATTCGCGGTCTGCGGAAGTTGCCCCAGAGATCCAACAGCCCGAACAACGCCACCGCTACGACCAGATACGCCTGCACGAAGAGCAGGAAATACAGCAGATACCTCAAAAATGCCGGTACGGCATGGCGGTCGAACAGATGAATGATGATCGCCATCCCTTGAATGAAGTAGAGAAAACCGGTCAGGACCAGCACGTTCAGCGCTACGGCCGTCACCACATCGTGGCCGGCCAGCAGGGCAAACCCCGCACAAATCGGCAGCCAGACCAGATGGTCGGGGTTCCGGTATGTTCCGAAGGAGCCCCCGGGCACCGCAAAGCCCAGCCGGCGCCCGAACCGCTGCAGCAGCAGCAGGTTCAGCCCCCCGGCCAGGGTAATCCCCACGATAAAGAGCGATGGATAGAGTTGCGCAAGCGTTTTGGCGGCCCGATCCATCCCCTCGCGCAGTTCGTCGAGATCGGTGCCGCTCACGCCGCTCTTCTCATAGAGCTGGACCGCTTGGGATATGCTGGTTTGCAACGACTCGGCGACCTGCCCCTCGATGGTGACACCGCGGGTGATCCCGTAGCCGACCGCTGCGACGGTAATGACCGCCACCGTTACGGCCACGGCCGATGCGAGAGCCCGCGCGGCCCCCCCGCCCATGGCGAGGAAACGCGGCAATGCCAGGGAAAAAATGCCCGCCTGCAATACATACAGGAGGGCTCCCGCAGGGCCGGCAATCAGCATGAATATGAGCGCCGAGGCCAGCACGACAGCCATGCCGGGCCATCTGCCCCGCTTGAGATCATAGAGCAGGGCGGGGAGCGGTACGGCCGCCCCCGCAAGCATGCCGATGACCGGAAGTTCCAGGTAGGCGATGAAGAGCGCCGCCGTTGCGATGCACCCTTTGACGATATCGAGCAGGGTGCCCCTGAGACTGTTCTCCATCTCCCGTGACGCTTAGGCGATGACGTGGGTCGACGCGATCGGGATCAGGGCGATGTTCCTGGCCCGCTTGATCGCCTCGGTGACCTCCCGCTGGTGGGCTGAACAGTTGCCGGAGATGCGACGGGGAACGATCTTGCCGCGCTCGGTAATGAACGAACGGAGGACGCGGGGGTCCTTATAGTCGATCACCAGGGTCTTGTCCGCGCAGAAGCGGCATACCTTCCTGCGCTGGAACGGTCTTCTCTTCCTCGGGCCGCCGCTCCGCTGCTGAGGTCTTTCGGGCCGCTCGGTTCTTTCAGGTCTTTCGGTTCTTTCTTCGCTCATCTATGTGATCCTCCGTATGCTTATTCGGCTTCGACTGCAGGAGCGCTCTCGACGGGCGCGGCCTTCGGTGCGGGAGCGGTGGCCTCTTTTTCAAGCTTCACGCTCTGATAGCGCAGCACCTTGTCATCAAGACGCAGGCGCCGTTCCAGTTCGGCGATAAGAGGTGCGTCGCCGTCGAAACGGATGTAGTAATACCGACCCCGCGCACTCTTTTTCACCGGATAGGCAAGCTTTCTGACACCCCAGTCCTCAAGGCGGTGAAGAACCCCTTTGAAGGAGCCGATGATGTCCGTCACCTTGGCAGTGAGCCCCTTGAGCTCGTCGTCGCCGAGTTCCGGCTGGACGATCACGATTGTTTCATACATCCTGACCATTCTACTTCCTCCTCACGGTTTGGTAGCCCCGGCTTCAGCCGGAGCAAGGAGTTGCAGCCTGAGCTGCAGTGGAAAAGTAATTGTGTACTACAAAACGCCTTGAAGTTCAAGGAGAATTTCCCGCATCACCGCAATCGCGCGCCGGTCAGACGTTGAACCGGAAATGCATGACATCGCCATCCTGAACCACGTATTCCTTTCCTTCGAGCCGCATGAGCCCTTTTTCCTTGGCCCCGGACTCGCCGCCCGCCGCGATGTAGTCGGCGTAGGCAATGACTTCGGCCCGAATGAACCCTTTTTCGAAATCGGTATGGATAACGCCTGCCGCCTGGGGCGCCTTGGTGCCGACCGGGATGGTCCACGCCCTGACCTCTTTCTTGCCTGCGGTAAAATAGGTGATGAGCCCGAGCAGTTCGTAGCCCATGCGGATCAGGCGGTCGAGCCCCGACTCCGCAAGCCCCATCTCCCCGAGAAACACCCTTTTTTCATCCCCGTCCAGCTCGGCGATCTCAGCCTCGATCCGGCCACAGATGGTGACTACCCGCGCCCCCTCCCGCTCGGCCAGCTCCCGCACCTTGGCCACCGCCGGGTGCGCGCCGTCAAGGTCGTCCTCGGCCACATTGGCCACGTAGAGCACCGGCTTGTCGGTCAGCAGATGGAGGTCCCGCAGCCAGGGGAGTTCTTCGTCGGCCACCTGGGCGTGGCGCGCGGGGACCCCCTGTTCCAGGGCCGCCTTGAGGCGGGCGTAGAATTCACTTTCTTCCTTGAGCCGTTTGTCGCCGCCTTTTGCCTGCTTTTCGACACGCTGTAGCTTTTTGTCGACACTGTCCAGGTCGGCAAGAGCCAGCTCGGTCTGGATGATGTCGATATCTCTCAGGGGATCGACGCTGCCGCTCACGTGCACCACGTTCTCGTCCTCAAAACAGCGCACCACGTGGACAATGGCATCCACGGAGCGGATATGGCCGAGAAACTGGTTGCCGAGACCCTCCCCCTGACTGGCACCCTTGACCAGGCCGGCGATGTCGACGAACTCGATGGTGGTCGGCAGGATGCGCTCGGGGTTGACGATCTCCGCCAACCGGTCGAGCCGCACATCCGGCACCTGCACGATGCCGACGTTGGGGTCGATGGTGCAGAAGGGGTAGTTGGCCGACTCGGCTCCCGCCGAGGTGAGGGCATTGAAGATGGTCGACTTTCCCACGTTGGGCAGTCCCACGATACCGCAGTTGAAACCCATGTGTATCCTTCCTTGGGGAGGAGGTCCGCACCCCTGGCTGTCAGGGGGCCAGAAGATCCTTGTTGTTGTACAGACTCATGGTCTTGGGGAGCCCGGCAGTCAAGAGCGACTCCAGGAGGTCGAGGGTGCCGTCGAGCAGGTGGGCAAGATCCGCCATTTCTCCCTGGCTGAAATTGGTCAGGACGTAATTAACCACATCACCATGGACCGGCCTGCCGATCCCGACTCTCACCCGGACAAAGCCTGCTCCGCCAAGCTCCTGCACAAGGGAACGAAGGCCGTTGTGCCCGCCGTGCCCACCCCCCTCCTTGACCTTGACGCGGCCGAAGGGGATGTCGAGGTCGTCATGAATCACGATGGTGTCGGTAAGCGGAAGCTTGTGAAAACGGAGCGCCTCGGCCACCGAGCGCCCGGAGAGATTCATGTAGGTCTGGGGCTTGAGCAGGAGAAGCCGCTCGCCGTGCCAGGCCGCCTCGCCGAAGACGCCGGAGAAACTCTTCCTGGCAACCGATGCGCCGATGGCGTGGGCAAGGCGGTCTAAAACCATGAAACCCGCGTTGTGGCGGGTCCATAGGTATTTCGGGCCGGGATTCCCCAGCCCGACGATCAGCTTTGTTGCCATGTGGTCGACGAGGCGTGAAGCCCTGCGGCGGGTTTACTCCGCCGCAGGAGCTTCTTCCTTTGCCTTTCCGTGAATGCTCACCACTGGTGTCTCGGGGTCGTTGAGCACCTTGACCCCTGCGGGCAGGACGAGCCCGCTCACGTGAATGGTGTGGCCAATGGCAAGATTGGTGACGTCGACGTTGATGGCCTCGGGAATCGCAGCGGGAAGGCACTCAACATCAAGGGAGTAGGTCACCACTTCGAGCATGCCGCCCTCCTTGACGCCGGCGCAGGTTCCGACCGCGACTACGGGCACATGCACCTTCACCTTTTCGTCAAGCGAAACGCGGAGGAAGTCCACGTGCAGGAAATCGCCCCGCAAAGGATTGCGCTGCATGTCGGCAACGATGACGGTGCTTCCGCTGAGGCTGCCTCCTCCCGCCAGGGTAATAAGGCTGTTGACGCCTCCCTCACCGGCGATGGCTGCAGCGAGGTCCTTGGCCGCGACCTTGACGGAAACCGGATCGATACCCTTGCCGTAAACCACGCCGGGCACGACGCCTTGGGCCCTGAGCTTGCGGGCGACGCCCTTGCCGCTCCCCTCCCTCAGTTCTATGCTCATCGTTTTCTGTTCCATACATCCTCCAGTATCAGTCGTTACGTTACGATCGCCAGATTACACAAACAGCGAACTTACGGATTCATCCTCATGGATCCGCCGGATTGCCTCGGCCAGGAGATTGGCCACGGACAGCACCTTTACCTTGCTGGTCTGCTGCTCCTTGTCGCCGAGGGGAATCGTGTCGGTTATCACTACCGCTTCGATGTCGGAATTATTGATCCTCTCTATGGCCGGGCCGGAGAGAACACCGTGGGTGGCGCAGGCATAAATGGTCTTGGCGCCGTGCTCCTTGAGCGCGCGGGCAGCCTGGGTAAGCGTTCCCGCCGTGTCGATCATGTCGTCGAGAATAATGGCCGTCTTATCCGCCACATCGCCGATGAGATGCATCACTTCGGCCACGTTGGGCCCGGTCCGGCGCTTGTCGATGACCGCCAACGTGCAGCCGAGACGCTTGGCAAAGGCCCGTGCCCGCTCGGTTCCGCCGGCATCGGGGGAAACCATCACGATGGAGTTCTCGGGAAAGCGCTGCTTGAGGTGCTCGAGGATGACCGGAGCGGCATAGAGGTTGTCCACGGGGATATTGAAGAATCCCTGGATCTGCCCCGCGTGGAGATCAACGGTTACCACCCGGTCCGCGCCGGCGGTGGTGATCAGGTCGGCCACCAGCTTCGAGGTGATGGGGGTGCGGGGAGCGACCTTGCGATCCTGCCGGGCATAGCCGTAATAGGGGACCACCGCCGTGATGGTGGCCGCAGAAGCACGCTTCAGAGCATCCATCATGATGAGGAGCTCCATGAGATTGTTATTGGTGGGGGCGCAGGTGGACTGCACCACATAGGTATCACGTCCACGGACATTTTCGCCGATTTCCACCATGACCTCGCCGTCAGAAAAGGTCTTGACGTTGGCCTTGCCGAGGGGAAGACCCAGGTTGGCGCAGATGCTTTCCGCCAGGCCCCGGTTGGAATTGCCGCTGAACACCCTGATTTTCTGATTCATGACCGTTGCCTTGCCACAAAAAATAATTTCCACCGGACGCCGGATGGAAATGAGTGGGTAACGTGGCTGGGGTGCAAGGATTCGAACCTTGGAATGCCGGAATCAAAATCCGGTGCCTTACCGCTTGGCGACACCCCACTGTGTCGTATGCGCCGTGCCTGTCGGGCTTGCACGTACCCGGCACGACTCCGCTCAGATTGTCCTGACCGCTTCGGCGAACCATCCCCGCGCGCGCATCGCCTCGGCCGTGCGGACGGCTGCGCCCTCATCATCGAAGAGGGCGAAAACCGTTGGCCCGCTCCCCGACATGAGCGAGCCGAGCGCCCCGGCAACGAGGAGTTCCCGTTTGATCTCGCCGATAACCGGGTAGCGGGGGATAGTGACCGACTCAAGGTCATTGGAGAGGATCGCGCAGACATCCGCGACATTCTCAAAGAAGCGAGGAATTGTAACCCTGGCGGCTTCCCCTGTCAATTGCAAATTTTGGTAGACCCATGCCGTCGAGACGGGAACATTGGGATTGACCACCACGATCCAGGCGGCAGGCACCTGGTCGATGGCGGTCAACTCTTCGCCGATCCCTTCGGCAAGCGCTGTCCGGCCGAAGATGAAAAACGGCACGTCCGCGCCGAGCGCGACGCCGATCTCCCGTAGGCGGCTCTCGGGCAGATCCAGTCCCAGCAGCTCGTTCACCCCCATGAGCACCGTCGCCGCGTCACTGCTTCCGCCACCGAGACCGGCC
>NZ_JCAMRN010000055.1:0-43051 GCF_059620965.1 Geobacter sp. PheSNFMC | reverse complement strand
TCCGCGCCGCCCCGAAGACGGTGCGTGGCGTGGCCGCCATCTCCACGGTGACCGTTTCCCTGTTCTATCTCATCGCCCAGATGGTCGGCGCCGGCAAGTTGATGCAGGTACTGCTGGACATCCCCTACCGTTTCTCGGTCATCGGTGTCGGCGTGCTCATGGTGGCCTACGTTGTCTTCGGCGGCATGAAGGCCACCACCTGGGTGCAGATCATCAAGGCCGGCCTGCTGATGACCGGTACGGTGCTGCTGGCATTTCTGGTGATGCTGAAGGCCGGCATGAACCCCATCGGCTTCTTCTCCGATATCGTGAGCAGCCAGAACATCCAGGATCACGTCAGGATGAACGTCCTGAAGGATGCCCTGCCCAAGCCGGGCTTTGACTACGGCCAGCGCTTCATGGAGCCGGGCCTGTTCCTCAAGAACCCGCTCGACCAGATATCCCTCGGTATCGCCTGGGCTCTCGGCGCAGCCGGTCTTCCCCACATCCTGATGCGCTTCTTCACCGTGCCCAACGCCAAGGAAGCCCGCAAGTCGATCGTCGTCGCTCTGTTCATCAACTCCAGCTTTTTCTTCCTTATCAACCTGATCGGCTTCGGTGCCGCTCTCTACCTTACTCCGCAACTGATCAGCTCGGTGGACAAGGGTGGGAACATGGCAACCCTGCTGCTGGCCCAGCACCTGGGTGGCGGTGCCGGTAGCATTGGCGGTGATGTGTTCCTTGCCTTCATCTGTGCAGTGGCCTTCGCCACCATCCTGGCAGTGGTTTCAGGCCTAGTGCTGGCGGCATCGGCAGCCATCGCCCATGACGTCTACGTGAACATCATCAAGGACGGCAAGGCCGACCAGCAGACCCAGGTGAGGGTGGCGCGTATCACCTCCCTCTTCGTCGGCATAGCTGCCATCGTTATGGGGCTGATGGCGGAGAAGGAGAACGTCGTGGCCCTGGTGGCCCTGGCCTTTGCCGTGGCTGCTTCCGGGAACTTCCCGGCGGTCATGCTGTCGCTGTTCTGGAAGAAATTCAACACCGCCGGCACCGTCGGTGCCCTGGTGGTCGGCACCGTCTCGGCTCTGGCACTGGTGATGGTCTCGCCGGTGATGACCTACCCGCAAAAGATCGCCGACGATGCCAAGAAGGTTGTCGTCACCCTGGAGCAGAAGCAGGCCGAAGGTGCCGTGCTTGCCGAGAAGGACCTGAAGGCGCTGGAGAAGGCCCGGGTCGACTTCAAGAAGAACGACGGCGGCACCTCCATGGTGGGCCTCACGGCGCCGATCTTCCCGCTGAAGAACCCGGCCATCGTCTCCCTGCCGCTGGGGCTCTTTGCGGCCATTTTCTGCACCCTGCTGTTCCGTGATCGGCGGGCCGAGGAGATGTTCGACGAGATCGAGGTGCGGCAGATTACGGGTTTGGATATTGCCAAGGCCAGTGATCACTGATGTTGCCACGAACGCACCCCCGTGCTGCGGCACGGGGGGCTTCTTTGCCGTAACGCCGTTAGTAAACGTACCATTCGGGGAGGAGAGCAATGGGAGAGATGGAGCTGCAACGCTATGGAGTGCCATCGGCTGTCACGGGCGACGAGGGGATTCAGCTTCTCAACCGGCAGAGTAAGGAAGAGCTGATCAGGATCATCATTGACGACGCAAAGAACTGGCTAGCGCACGATGGTCTCTGGTTCCAGGCAGTCGAGAAGCGATACGGTATTGATGTTGCCATCGATGCAGATATCGAGGCGTGGAGATACTTCACGGTCATAGAGGCGAAGAGGATCATGGAGCGGCTCGGGTTGCGGCCTGGAGGGGGAATTCCTGCGCTTGTTGAGTGTTTGCGCCACAGGCTCTATGCACGATTGAACCTGCAGGATGTCATAGAGCAGAGCGACCGGCGGGTGATATTCCGGATGCTGGACTGCCGCGTCCAATCGGCTCGCAAGCGCAAGGGCCTTCCTGACTTCCCCTGCAAGGAGGTGGGGATGGTGGAATATGCTGAATTTGCCCGGGCGATCGATCCACGGATTACGACCCGCTGCATCGCCTGTCCGCCCGATGCTCACCCTGATACCTTTTTGTGTGCCTGGGAGTTTGTAGTAGGGGAATGATCCCAGGCAGAGCTTCTTGTCAGTGGAGGCGAGATACGCATCGACTGGTAAAGGGGGAGTGGGCAGTGGACGTGTCGAGCCGGGCAACCGTGGAAAGCGCCCTACAATACCGAATCGGGAGAACCGTTATGCATACAGCAACCCCTGAAATCTATCGCACCACTCACAAGGTCCGCTTTGTTACCGCTACCAGCCTCTTCGATGGTCATGATGCTTCGACCAATATCATCCGTCGCATCCTCCAATCGTCTGGCGCCGAGGTGATCCACCTGGGACACAACCGGTCGGTGAACGAAATCGTTACCGCTGCCATCCAGGAGGATGCCCAGGGGATCGCGGTTTCCTGTTATCAGGGGGGGCACCTTGAGTTTTTCAAGTACATCAAGGATCAACTGCGAGAGCGCGGTGCCGAGCAGATTAATATCTTCGGTGGAGGAGGGGGGGTAATCATCCCGGATGAAATCCGTGAACTGGAAGCGTACGGCATCAGCAAGATCTTCTCGCCTGAGGATGGCCGTCGTATGGGGCTGCAGGGAATGATCAACCTGATGCTCAAGGAGTGCGACTTCGCGCCGCAGCGGAATATCGCCGAGGAGATCACCAAGCTGCAGCATCAGGACATCCGCGCCGTCAACACCCTTATTACCCTGGCGGAGCAGGCGGTGCACGACCATACTACCGGTTACGGCCCGCTGCGGGAGCAAATCCGCGCCTTGGCCCGCCCCGCACCGGTGGTAGGGGTGACTGGCACCGGCGGTGCCGGCAAGAGCTCCCTCACCGATGAACTGGTACGCCGTTTCCTTCGGGACTTCCCTGACAAGAGCGTGGCCATCCTGGCGGTGGACCCGAGCCGCCAGCGAACCGGCGGGGCACTCCTGGGGGACCGGATCCGGATGAATGCCATCAACACCAGCAAGGTCTACATGCGTTCCCTCGCCACCCGCGACTCCCATTCGGAGCTCTCGGCTGCCATCCGCGACGCCATCGACGTGGTCAAGGCTGCCGGCTTCGACCTGGTGATCGTCGAGACCAGCGGCATCGGCCAAGGGGACGCGAAGATCGTGGATATCGCTGATGTATCCCTCTATGTCATGACCTGCGAGTTCGGCGCCCCGACCCAGTTGGAGAAGATCGACATGCTCGACTTCGCCGACTTGGTGGCCCTTAACAAGTTCGAGCGCAAGGGGGCAGAGGATGCGTTGCGCAACGTGCGCAAGCAGTACCGACGTAACCGCAACCTGTTTGAGGTGGCGGACGAGGATCTGCCGGTGTATGGGACCATCGCTGCCCAGTTCAACGACCCGGGGACCAACGTGCTCTACCGGTCCCTCATCGACACCCTCAACCGCAAGTTGGATTTGAAACTACAATCGCAGTTGGTGATCACCGAGCGGGAGAGCCTCAAGCAGTACATCATTCCACCGGACCGAGTCCACTACCTCGGAGAGATCGTGCAGGTGGTGCGTGGCTACCGCAAGCGAGTGCAGGAGCAGAGCGCCGTGGCCCGCCGACTGTTCCAGTTGCAGGGGGCGAAGGAGCTGTTGGGCGACTCCCCGTCCCTTGCCGACCTGGATCAACAGATCGCCCAGCATGAAGCGCGGTTGCAGGAGGAGCCGAAGAAGATCCTGACCGACTGGCCCTGCCTGAAGGAGACCTACGCCCGGGACCATCTGGTCACCAAGGTGCGGGACAAGGAGATCCGCAGCGCCCTCTACACCACCACACTCTCCGGGACGCGCATCCCCAAGGTCTGCCTCCCCAATTTCGCCGACTGGGGGGAGATCGTCCGCTGGAGCATGCTCGAGAATGCTCCGGGGCTTTTCCCGTTTACCGCCGGGGTGTTCCCGTTCAAACGGGCCGAGGAAGACCCGAAACGCCAGTTTGCTGGCGAGGGGACGCCGGAGCGGACCAATCGCCGTTTCCACTACCTCTGCAAGGATGACGACGCCAAGCGGCTCTCCACGGCCTTCGACAGCGTCACCCTCTACGGCGAGGACCCGGACTACCCGCCCGACATCTATGGCAAGGTGGGGGAGAGCGGAGTTTCCATCTGCACGGTGGAGGACATGAAGAAGCTCTATGCCGGCTTCGACCTCTGCGCCCCCAATACGAGCGTTTCCATCACCATCAACGGCCCGGCGCCGATGATGCTCGCCTTCTTCTTCAATGCCGCCATCGATCAGCAGGTGGAGCGGTTCAGGGGGCAGCACGGCAGAGAGCCGAGCGGCGCCGAATATGCCGAGATCAGGAGCTGCACCCTGCAGACCGTGCGCGGCACGGTCCAGGCCGACATCCTCAAGGAGGACCAGGGGCAGAATACCTGCATCTTTTCCACCGAATTCGCCTTGAAGATGATGGGGGATATCCAGCAGTACTTCATCGAGCAGAAGGTGCGCAACTACTACTCGGTCTCCATCAGCGGCTACCACATTGCCGAGGCAGGCGCCAACCCGATTTCCCAGCTCGCCTTCACCCTCTCCAACGGATTCACCTACGTGGAGTACTACCTGTCGCGGGGGATGCATATCGACGACTTTGCGCCGAACCTTTCCTACTTCTTCTCCAACGGACTCGATCCGGAGTACACGGTGATCGGACGGGTGGCCCGTCGCATCTGGGCGGTGGTGATGCAGGAAAAATACGGTGCCAACGAGCGGAGCCAGAAGCTTAAGTACCACATCCAGACATCGGGGCGCTCGCTGCATGCCCAGGAGATGGACTTCAACGACATCCGTACGACGCTGCAGGCCTTGATGGCGATCTATGACAACTGCAATTCTCTGCACACCAACGCCTATGACGAAGCGGTCACCACCCCCACCGAGGAGTCGGTGCGCCGGGCCATGGCGATCCAGATGATCATTAGCCGGGAGTTCGGACTGACGAAAAACGAGAACGCCTGTCAGGGGTCGTTCATCATTGAGGAATTGACCGATTTGGTGGAAGAGGCGGTGCTTGCCGAGTTCGAGCGGATCGACCAGCGGGGCGGGGTGCTGGGAGCCATGGAGACCCAGTACCAGCGCTCAAAGATCCAGGACGAGTCCATGCTCTATGAGAGCAAGAAGCACTCCGGCGAACTCCCGATCATCGGGGTCAACTGCTTCCTCAACCCGCGTGCAGGCGAGGGGGGGCAGCAGGTGCCTAGCGAACTGGCCAGGGCCACCAAGGAGGAAAAGGAGCAGCAGATTCGAAACCTTAAGAAGTTCCACGAACTGAACCGGGACGAGGCCCCGGCCGCCCTCAAACGTCTGCAGGAGGTGGCCACCAGTGGGGGCAACATCTTTGCAGAATTGATGGAAACCGTAAAGGTTGCGTCACTAGGGCAGATTAGTCATGCGCTCTACGAAGTCGGCGGCAAATACCGGAGGAACATGTAACGGGATGACGCGCCATGACCAGACCCCTTGACACATCACTGACTACTACACTCCCCTTTGCAAGCGATTTGGCGCTTCGTCGCCGCTTCACGGTGATTGACGAGGAAATCCGGGGGAACTTCCGCTTCGGCCTGCTTCTTGAGCATCTGGATATTTTGGCCGAACAGACGGCGCTGGCCTATGTGCGGCGGACCCATCCGGAGGGGCGGGTGGTCACTGCGGCCATCGACAACATCGTGGTCCGGCATGTGGTGGACGTGACCCGTGACATCGTCTTGCAGGCCAGAATCAACCATGTGGGGCGCTCCTCGCTGGAAATCGGCATCCGGGTGGAACATCCTGCCATGGCACCTGGAGGGGGAGGGGAACTGCACATCGCCTCGTGTTACTTCACCATGGCCGCTCGGGAAGGGGCCGAGGCGGGGGAGAGTCTGCCGCTCCCTCCCCTGGAATACCTGGACTACCTGGAGCAGCAGCGGGCGGCCAAGGTGATGGCCGGCCGCGAGGAGTACCGGCAGCAGCAGGCTGCCTTGCAAGCCCCTCCGAGCCGGGAAGAGTACGATCTGCTGAGCCGGATGCACCAAGCCCAGGAGGAGCCGGGTTTTGCCGGCCTTGTCGCAGGCCGGCTGGTTGCCGACGCATGGGAGCGGATGTATCCGGAGCAGGAGTACGTGCCGCAGCGGGTCTTCGGTGGCTACCTGATGCGGCGGGCCTATGAACTGTCGGGAATCTGCTCGGAACTGGTAGCGCCGGATCGCTCCATCATCGCCGCCGTGAACCGGATCAATTTTTTCCATCCCGTCCGCCTTGGAGACAAGCTGCACTTCACCAGCCGGGTGGTATATACCGCGGAGAGCTTCGTCTGCGTCGAGGCGAGCATCGAGCGGATCAGTCGCGACCGCTCCAGCAAGGCCCTCTCCAACTCCTGTCTCTTCACCTTTGTCAATGTGGACCGGGACCTGAACCATCGGCCGGTCCCTGCCATCTTCCCGACGACCTACCGAGAAGATGCCCGTTACCTGGAGGCCCACCGGAGCCTGCAGGCGCTCACCGGCCACTATCCTATGCTCTAGGAGGATGAGAATGGAATTACTGCAGGCTCTCCAGGATCGACGCAGCATCAGGAAGTACAAAGACACACCGGTGGGGCGCGAAGCCGTCGAGCATCTGCTGGAGGCGGCCCGCCTGGCCCCGTCGTGGAAGAATCAGCAGTGCTGGCGTTTTCTGGTGGTGACCGATGCTGCCAAGCGGGAGAAAATCCTGGCTGGATTCGGAGATGACAACCCGGGGAAAAAGGGGATCGCGGCCGCACCGGTGACGATCGTGGTCTGTGCCGACCCTGCCGAGTCGGGGATCGAAAACGGGATTCACTATTATGTTGCAGACACGGCCATGGCCCTCGAGCACCTCTGTCTGGCTGCGACGGAAATGGGGCTTGGCACCTGCTGGATGGGGCTCTTCAACGAAGATCTGATCCGGAAGGGGCTGGGCATCCCCCCCACGTTCCGGATTGTCGGCATCACCCCCCTGGGCTATCCGGACCAGGACCCGAAGCCGCGGCCCCGCAAGGAGCTCAACGAGATTGCCTACTTCGAAAAATGGGGGGAAAACTGATGCCGATCAGAGTGGAATCCGAGCAGCGGATCATCCGACTGCAGCAGGAACTGCGCACCAAGGAGATCGACGGGGCGCTCTTCATCTATCCGATTGATATCTATTATTTCACCGGCACGCGTCAGAACGCGGTTCTCTGGGTGCCGGCCGAAGGGAACCCCCTCCTGCTGGTGCGCAAGAGTCTCGCCAGAGCCCAGGAGGAAAGCCTGGTCGCCGACACCCGTCCCTTCCCGTCGAGCAAGGAATTTCCGGCCCTCTTCAAACCAACTATCCGGAGGGTCGGTTTTACCTTCGACGTGGCGCCGGTCCAGCAGTGCAACTTCTACGCGAAGCTCCTGGAAGGGAAGGAGTTTGTCGACGTTTCGGCCATCAACCGGGAGTTGCGGTCAGTCAAGTCGGCCTGGGAGTTGGAGCGGATGCACGAGAGCGGTGTCCGCTTGTGCGAGGTGTTCAGCCAGGTTCCCCAGTTCCTGCGGGCAGGGATGCGGGAGATCGACCTGGCGGCCGAGTTCGAGTGCCGCCTGCGCAAGGCCGGCAGCGAAGGCTACGTGCGGATGCGGGCCTTCAACCAGGAACTGTTCCAGGGGCTTGCCGTGTCCGCTGCCACCTCCGGCCAGCCCGGCTTCTTCGATGGCGCGGTCACGGGGCGCGGCCTCTCCGCCGCCTCACCTCATGGCCCATCCACCGCCACCGTCGCGGCAAACACCCCGATCCTCATCGACTATACGGGGGTCTTCAACGGCTACATCGTGGACATGACCCGGATTTTCGTCATTGGCAACCTTGAACCGACCCTGCGCCGTGCCTTCGATGCCGCCATTGCTATCCAGCAGTACCTCAGCGCTAACCTGAAGCCGGGCGCCATCTGCGAAGAGTTGTTCCTCGCCGCGGCCGACATGGCCGAACAGGCCGGTCTCAGCCGGAACTTCATGGGTGCCCCTGGGGAGAATGCCCGCTTCGTCGGGCATGGCGTCGGACTGGAGCTGGACGAGTTCCCGGTCATCGCCCATGGATTCAAGGTGCCGCTTAAGGCAGGCCAGACCGTTGCCATCGAACCTAAATTCGTGTTCCCCGACCTCGGGGTGGTGGGTATCGAGAACACCTTTGCGGTAAGCACAGGGGGAGGAGTGAAGATAACCGACCTGCCGGACGACATCGTCTTCCTTTAGTCTGAAACACCATCACACCTGCGCCGAAATTCACCACTTCAGGGGTGTATTTCGGATAACTCTTTGCCGTGCCTAATCTGTTTGTTCTGCCATGGTGTTATAAAATGAGGGGTAGCCGACGGGCGCCCCTCTTTTTTCTGATTCCCCTCAATACGCCCATATAGATGTGTTGTCGATGAAATGGCGGGCACTATTCGCGAATAAGGGACAATACTTTTTGAAAAAGCGCACAATGTTATAAAGGTGTTTTATTAGCGGTTGACATGAACGTAAACGTACAGTATGCTGGGCTTAAAGTTCCCGACTGGAGGTGGATGATGAGTGATGTGTTTGTTGTAGATGCCTTAAGAACCCCATTTGGGTCCTTTAATGGCATGCTGGCGGACGTGACGGCGCCACAGATGGCGACAACGGTTATGCAGGGGCTGTTGACTCGGACCGGCCTGGCAGCGGACAGGGTCGATGAGGTGATCGTGGGGCAGGTGTTGTCGGGTGGCTGCGGCCAGGCTCCGGCCCGCCAGGCAATGCGCGGCGCGGGTATTCCCGATTCGGCGCATGCCCTGACAATCAACAAGGTCTGCGGCAGTGGCCTGAAGGCGATCATGCTCGGTGCCGACGCCATCCGGCTCGGGGACTCCCAGGTAGTGATTGCCGGGGGGATGGAAAGCATGTCCCTTGCCCCCTACGTCATGCAGAAGGCCCGTACTGGCTACCGGATGGGGCACGGCCAGCTTCTCGACCTGATGATCTATGACGGGCTGACAGACCCTTACACAGGCAGGCACATGGGGGAGATCGGCGAGGCAAGCGTTGCCCGGTTCGGCCTGAGCCGGGAGGAGCAGGACGAGTTTGCCGCCCGCTCTTATCAGCTAGCCCAGGCTGCCGTAAACGGCGGTCTGTTCGTCGACGAAATTGTCCCGGTCGTAAAGCAGAGCAAGAAGGGCGAGGAGGTGCTGGCCACCGACGAAGAGCCGTTCAAGGGCGATCCGGCAAAGCTAGCGCTGTTGAAGCCGGTCTTCAAAAAGGACGGCACCATCACCGCCGGCAACGCATCTACCATTAACGACGGCGCCGCCCTCGCGCTGCTCACCGACGCCGATGGCCTGAAGAGGCATAACCTGAAGGCGAAGGCCCGCATCGTGGCCTGCGCCACTGAAAGCCGCCATCCGGACAACTTCCCGGATGCACCCATCGGCGCCATTGAGAAGGTCGTGGCCAAGGCCGGCCTGACCATGGGCGACATCGACCTGTTCGAGATAAATGAAGCGTTTGCTTCCGTAGTGTTGCTGGCGATCAAGGCGCTCAAACTGCCGCTGGACAAGGTTAACGTAAACGGCGGCGCCTGCGCCATCGGCCATCCGATCGGTGCCAGCGGCGCACGCCTGGCGGCGACGGTTATCCGCGAACTGCACAAACGCCAACTGCGCTACGGTCTGGCCACCCTCTGCATCGGTGGCGGCGAAGCGGTGGCAGTCATTTTTGAAAGAGTCTAGGAGGAAATTATGATCACGAAGATGGGGGTGCTCGGTGCAGGCCAGATGGGAAACGGTATCGCCCATGTCTTTGCCCGGTTCGGTTACGACGTAGTTCTGTTCGATATAGCCGAGGTGCAGTTGGCCAAGGCGGTGACAACCATCCGCCAGAACCTGGAGCGGCAGGCGAAGAAGGAAGTCATCCCCGCCTCCCTCGTGGAAGAGACCATGGGACGGATCAAAACTACCATGGCAATGGAGGATCTGGCATCGGTCGATTTTGCGGTAGAAGCGGTCACCGAGCATGAGCCGCTCAAGCTGGAGATCTTCCGGAAACTGGACAGTATCGTCCAGGCAAGTGCGTATCTCGCCACCAATACCTCGTCTATCCCGATCACGAAGATCGCAGCGGTCACCAAGCGTCCGGAAAAGGTGATCGGCATGCACTTCATGAACCCAGTGCCGGTGATGAAGTTGGTGGAGATCATCCGTGGCCACGCCACCAGCGACGAGACCTTTGGCGTGACGTTCGAACTGGTGGCCAAGCTGGAAAAGGAGATTGCCGTTTCCCAGGACTATCCGGGCTTCATTGTCAACCGCATCCTGATGCCTATGATCAATGAGGCGGTATTTGCCCTTTATGAGGGGATCGCCACTGCAGAGGACATCGATAAAGGGATGAAGCTTGGGACCAACCAGCCGATGGGGCCGCTTACACTGGCCGACTTCATCGGCCTCGACACCTGCCTGGCGATCATGAACGTGCTGTACGACGGGTTCAAGGATCCGAAATACCGCCCATGCCCGCTGCTGGTTAAGATGGTGAACGCCGGGTATCTGGGGCGAAAGTCTGGAAAAGGCTTTTACGTATACCAATAAAGGGGACGGTTTGAGATGGAATACAAAAACCTATTGATCGAAAACGACAACGGCATCGTCACCCTCACCATCAACCGCCCGCAGGCGCTCAATTCGCTCAATAGCGAAACGCTGACCGAGCTTGGTTGTGCCCTCTACCAACTGGAGTACGACCCGGCTGCAAAGGTGATCATTCTCACCGGAGCAGGGGAGAAGGCGTTCGTGGCTGGCGCCGACATCAAGGAGATGTCGGAGATGTCCGCCTATGAGGGGCACCAGTTCGGTCGCAAGGGCCAGAACGTGATGCTGGCCATGGGGAAGATGAGGACCCCGTTGATTGCAGTTGTTAACGGATTTGCCCTCGGCGGCGGCCTTGAGCTGGCCCTCGGCTGCGATTTCATCTATGCATCGGCCAAAGCCAAGCTCGGCTTCCCTGAAGTTACCCTCGGCATTATGCCCGGCTTCGGTGGCACCCAGAACCTGCCAAGGCTGATCGGCCCCAACAAGGCCAACGAGCTGATCTTCACCGGGAAGGTCATTACGGCTGACAAGGCGCTGGCCTGGGGGATCGCCAACGAAGTGTTTCCTCCTGAGGAGCTTATGGCCAGGGCGAAAGAAACGGCGGCAGCCATCGCCGGTGTCGGTCTCCTGGGCGTTGCCTACGCTAAGGATGCCATTGCCAATGGCCTGAACATGACCAAGGAGGATGGGTTCCGTTACGAGGCATCCCTCTTCGGCGTGCTGTTCGCCACTGCCGACCAGAAGGAGGGGATGGGAGCATTCGTGGAAAAGCGGAAAGCGGCATTCACCGGCAAGTAATCCGAAGGCGTGCGTAAGGGAGCGATCTATGAACTTTGAACTGAACCAGGACCACAAGGTATTGCAGGACAGCGTGCGCGACTTCGTCAACAAAGAGATCAAGCCGCTGGCGGTAAAAATCGACGAAGACCACGCCATCCCCGATGAACTGGTCGCGAAGATGAGTGAAATGGGCTTTCTCGGCAGCTACTTCCCCGAGGAATATGGTGGGGCCGGGCTGGACATGCTCTCCTATGCCATCGTAGTAGAGGAAGTCTCCAAGGCCTGCGGATCCAGCGGCGTGCTGATCTCTGCTCATACCTCCCTGTGCTCCAATCCGATCTATGTCTTCGGCACCGAAGAGCAGCGGAATGAGTGGCTGCCGGATTTGAACAGCGGCAAGAAGATCGGCTGCTTCATGCTCACCGAGCCCAATGCCGGATCAGACGCCGGCGGCACCACCACCATGTACAAGCGTGAAGGGGACGAGTTCGTCATCAACGGCAGCAAAACCTTCATAACCAACGGCGGCTACCTTGGCACCGCCATTGTGATCGCCTCCTTCGACCGCAGCCTTAAACACAAGGGAATTAGCGCCTTTATCGTCGATCTTTCCTCGCCCGGTGTGACAATCTTGAAGAATGAGAACAAGATGGGGATTCGCGGTAGCTACACCACTGCCTTCGCCTTCGACAATCTGCGTATCCCGGTGGGAAACCTGCTCGGCCAGGAAGGGAAGGGATTCAACATCGCCATGGACACCCTGAACGGCGGGCGTATCGGCATCGCATCCCAAGCGCTCGGCATCGCCGAAGGGGCCTTCGAGCGGGCCCTGGCCTACTCCAAGGAGCGTAAGCAGTTCGATCAGCCGATCTGCGAGTTCCAGGGGATCCAGTTCAAGCTGGCCGACATGTGGACCCGGATCGAAACCAGCAAGCTGCTGACCTATCGGGCAGCCTGGCTCAAGGACAACAAGAAGAACTACACCATGGATTCGGCCATGTGCAAGTTGCACGCCTCGGAAACGGCAACCTATGTCACCAAGGAGGCGATGCAGATACACGGTGGCTACGGCTACATTGCCGACTACGAGGTGGAACGGATGTACCGCGACGCCAAGATCACCGAAATCTATGAAGGGACGAATGAGATTCAGCGGGTGGTGATCTCGAAACTGCTGTTGTCATAGGAACGTCCTTATTCCCGCCATGCCGGCGTCGCTCGCTTGTGACATCCAATCGACGCCACCGCGCTCCTCCTTGGCGCCTTGGCCTGACGAACCTATGAACGGTCCACTAAAGGAGTAATGTGTATGGAAGTCACTCGCGAAATCTACTGGAACATCGGCCACGGCGTGGTGCTCCCCATGTACTCCCTGAGCATGGCAGCGTTCGCCTGTATGGCCTGGGGGGTCTGGAAGAGGCTTCCCATCTACCGCCAGGGGAAAGCACTCGACCGGTTCGATCGCTATGATGAGCGGGTTAAGCGGATGATCGGCGAGATATTCGGCCAGGAGAAGGTAGCGCGCGTCCGGGCTGGAGGCCTGCCGCACTCGCTCTTCTTATGGGGGGGGCTGACCCTCTTTGCCGGCACCCTGCTCGTGATGTTGCAGGCGGATTTTTTCACCCCCCTGATGGGGGTCAACCTCCTTTCCGGCAAGTTCTACAAGGCCTTCTCCCTAGTGCTCGACCTGGCCGGGTTGACGGCGCTCATGACGCTCGGCGGGCTCTTCTGCCGCCGGTTCGTAAAGAAACCCGAAGGGCTTGAAACCGTCGACCAGGATTACATCATCCACCAACTGCTCTTTGCCATCCTGATCACCGGCTTCCTGATCGAGGGAGCGAGGATGGCCGTCACCGAACTGTCCCAGAACCCGGACCTTGCCCGCTTCTCGCCGGTCGGTTATCTGGTTGCCCACCTCTTCACCAGCTTTACCGAAGATTCGATCAGAACCATGCACAAAATATTCTGGTGGATCCATTTTGCGCTGGTGCTCGGCTTTTTCTGTGCCATCCCCTACAGCAAGCTGCGGCATATCGTCACCACCAGCCTGAATGCCTTCTTTGCCCCGCTTGAACCGAAGGGGGCGCTTGCGACGATCAACATGGAGGATGAGAACACCGAGCAGTTCGGTGCAGCCGCCATCGGCGACCTCACCTGGAAGGATATCTTCGACGCCGACGCCTGCACCACCTGTGCCCGCTGCGAGGACCGCTGCCCTGCGCACACCACCGGCAAGCCGTTGTCGCCGATGAAGGTGATCAAGCAGATCGGCGAATTGGCCAAGACCACTCCTGATGCCAGCCTGATCGAAACCGTCGGCATAGATGCAATTTGGTCCTGCACCACCTGCCGGGCCTGCCAGGACATCTGCCCAGCCAACAACGAGCATGTCAACAAGATTCTGGAGATGCGGCGCAACGTGACCCTTATGGAGGGGGCCTTCCCGGGAGAGGAGGTGCGCACCGCAGTCAGCAACATCGAGGTGAACGCCAATCCGTTTGGCCTCGCCTTCGCTGCCCGCGGCGACTGGGCGGCCGAACTGCCGGTGACCCTGATGGAGAGCGGGGAAGCAGTCGACATCCTCTACTTCGTAGGCTGCTACGCCTCCTTTGACAGGCGCAACCGGGAGGTTGCCGCCAGCTTTATCAAAATCTGCGCTACGGCAGGGGTCAGAGTCGGCATTCTCGGCAAGGAGGAAAAGTGCTGTGGCGAGCCGGTCCGCAAGCTCGGCAACGAGTACCTCTACCAGATGCAGGCCACCGAAACTATCGAACTGATCAAGGGGTACGGAGTAAAGCGGATAGTCACCACCTGCCCTCACTGTTTCAATACCCTCGGCAGGGATTACAGGGACCTGGGGCTTGATCTGCCGGTGGAGCATTACACCACCTTCCTTGCCGGACTCCTGAAGGGGGGACGGCTTGCGCTGACGCCGGAGCCGTTCGTCGCCACCTACCACGACTCCTGCTACCTTGGCCGTTATATGGATATCATAGATCAGCCCCGCAGCATCATCTCCGCGGCCGGCGGCAGAATTCAGGAAATGGCCCAGTCCGGGTACGACAGCTTCTGCTGCAGCGCCGGCGGTGGCAGGATCCTTGCCGAAGAGAAGATCGGCAGCAAGATCAGCGAAAAGCGAGTCGGCATGGCCCGGGATACCGGGGCACCCCTGTTGATAAGTAACTGCCCGTTCTGTCTAGCCATGTTTGAGGACGGGATCAAGACCGGCGGGCACGAAGGTGAGCTTTTTGTGAAAGATTTGGCGGAAATCGTTGCCGCAAGACTTTAGGGAGGAAGCCATGAAACTGCTTGTCTGCGTCAAACAGGTTCCGGACATGGAATCGCGCTTCAAACCGAACGGCCAGGGGACGTGGTTCGAGGAGGCCGACCTGGCCTGGCGAATGAACGAATACGACGAATACGCCGTCGAACAGGCAGTCCAACTGCGGGAGCAACTGGGGGATGCCGCTGAGCTGACCGTGCTCTCCATCGGCCCGGACCGGGTGGTAGAGGCGATCAAAAAGGCCCTGGCCATGGGGTGCGACAAGGCGGTCCATGTGGTGGACGATGCAGTTGCCGGCAAGGACCCCTGGCAGATCGCCGCCATCATTACCGCCCATGCGAAGGGGGTTGGGTACGACCTGATCTTCACCGGCATGCAGTCCCAGGACCGGGGTTCAGCACAGGTAGGGGGCACCGTGGCGGAAGAACTGGGGTATGCCTGCGCCACCACCCTGGTCGGATTTGCCTATGATAACGGCACCATTACCGCCAAGCGGGAGCTCGAGGGGGGGATCAAGGGGGTAGCCAGACTCGCCACCCCCGCCTTGGTTACCTGCCAGCTCGGGCTCAATACCCCGCGCTATCCGACGCTTCCCAACATCATGAAGGCAAAGAAAAAAGAGATATTGAGCATTCCGGTTGCCGATCTGCTGACGGTCGATCCGCTTGCGGTCACCGCCAGTTTCCATCCCCCGGCCAAGAAGGGTTGCGGCGTCATCCTTGAAGGTGATGTGGGGCCGATGGTGGACCAACTGCTCGGCATACTCAAAGAAAAAACCGCGGTTCTGCGGTAGGAGGCGATTATGAAAGCGCTATTGATCGGTGAATACCGCGAAGGGAGACTGCTTGATACCACCTATGAACTGTGTGGTTTCGCCCAGGCGCTTGGGGCTGAAACCGCAATGCTCCTGGTGGGAAACGCCACTCGACTGCCAGCCTATGGCGGCACCCTCTACCTGGCAGATGCCGCTGCTTGCGGCGAATACCACCCAGACCTGCACAAGCAGTTGATCCTCGACGCAATCCAGAAAGAAAACCCGGACTACGTCGTCTTTATGCACTCCTCCTATGGCTGGGATTTGGCCCCGCGGGTGGCTGCCCGGCTGAAGGCGGCCCAGATATCGGAAATCATCGCCATCGTAAACGGCCAGTTCGAAGTCGGCTGCTGCAACGCCAAAATGCGCCGCACCATAAAGCCGTCCACTCCACGGGCCGTCCTTACCATCCAGGCCGGCGCCTTCCCGGCGGTGCAGCCGGGGGGGGCCCCCCAGGTGCAGCAGGTAAGCGCCACGGCAGACAGCCGTGTCAGTTTTGTCGGCTACGAGCCGGCCGAGGCCAAGGATGTCGACCTGGCACGGGCCGAGGTGATCGTCACTGCCGGCAGGGGAATCGGCAAGAAGGATAACGTGCCGGTAATCCAGGCCCTGGCCAAGGCACTCGGCGGCGAGCTGGGGGCAAGCCGCCCGGTGGTGGATGCCGGCTGGGTGGACCACAGTCACCAGGTCGGGACCACCGGGCAGACGGTCAGCCCCAAGCTGTACATCGCCTGCGGGGTAAGCGGGGCGATCCAGCATCTCGCCGGCATGAAGAAGTCCGACTTCATCGTGGCCATCAACAAGGACAAGGACGCCCCGATCGGCGAAATCGCCGATGTGCTGGTGGTGGCCGATGTCATGCAGTTCATCCCCGCGCTGACCGCCAAGGTTGCCGGCTGATGCTGGAGTACGGGCTGGTCCAGGTCTATACCGGCAACGGCAAAGGCAAGACCACTGCCTCTCTCGGGCTGGCCCTGCGCGCAGTCGGGCGCGGCATGCGAGTCTGCATGATTCAGTTCATCAAAGGGGGAGGGCCGTATGGCGAACATATGGCTGCGGCGAAGTTCTCCCCCCTTCTCACCATCCATCAGACCGGCCGGGATACTTGGTTATTTCGGGACAACCTTGACCCCGAGGATGTGCGGATCGCCCGCGAATCGCTGGATCTCGGACGGCAGGTGCTGACCGGCGGCGCATACGACCTGGTGATCCTCGACGAGATCAACGGTGCCGCCTGGTTCGGACTGATATCCGCGGATGACATCCTGGCACTGATCTCCCGGAAGCCGCCGCAGGTGGAGCTGGTCCTGACCGGGCGAAACGCTGACAGCCGCGTGATTGATGCCGCTGACCTGGTGACCGAGATGGTGGAGGTCAAACATTACTACCAGCAGGGGGTCCAGGCCCGGATCGGGATTGAGAAGTAGAGAAGGGGATGCAATACAACCACTCATGGGAATACGGGTTGGCAATCCAGCCCTGAACTTCACCGCTCCGGCGGCGGTCCAGCGCCTATCGCGACTGGGGCAACGGTGACCACGGTCGAGCCGTGTGCCCGGCACATGGCGGCTGACCGGGAGCAGTGGGGACAGGGGCAGGTGTGGCGGTCAAGGCATTCTGAGCGGTGCGACGCACACAACTCACGCATCGAAGGAGGATTTTATGTTTCTGGAGCTCAGCGAAGAGCAGAAACTGATCCAGGAAGCGGCCCGCGATTTTGCGAAAAACGAGCTGGAGCCGGTGGCGGCCGAGTTAGATCGGAGCGGCGACCGGACGCCGCTCATGGCCAACCTGAAGAAGCTGGCGAATCTGGGATTCATGGGGCTGAACGTCAAGGATCAGTACGGCGGCGCCGAGGCCGGTGTGGTCGCCTTCAGCGTGGCCATGACCGAGCTCGCCCGAGCCTGTGCCTCCACAGCGGTGACCGTGTCGGTGAACAACATGGTCTGCGAGGTGATCCAGTCCGTCGGCAGCGAAGAGCAGAAGCAGGCGTATATCCCGAAGATCTGCTCAGGCGAGTACGCTGCCGGCGGTTTCGGTCTCACCGAGTCGGTGGCCGGCTCCGACCCTTGCGGCATGGTCACCCAGGCGATCAAGGATGGCGACGACTACGTGCTGAACGGTTCCAAGATCTTCATCACCAGCGCCCCCTATGCCGGGGTGTTCGTGGTCTGGGCCGTCACAGACAGGAGTGCCCCCAAGGGGAAGGGGATCAGTTGCTTCCTGGTCGAGCAGGGTACGCCGGGGTTGATCATCGGCAAGGAGGAGAAGAAGATGGGGCAGCATGCGTCTGCCACCAACGAGTTGATCTTTGACAACTGCCGGGTGCCGGCCTCAGCCATGATGGGCACGTTGAACGACGGCTACCGGATCGCCGTTGGCGAGCTGACCGGCGGGCGGATCAGCATCGGCTCGCTGGCGCTCGGCATAGGGCTGGCAGCCATGGACTACGCCACCAAGTATACCACCGAGCGGAGTCAGTTCGGCCAGAAGATCAGCAGCTTCCAGGCGCTCCAGTGGATGATGGCCGACGGCTATACCGAGCTGGAAGCGGCCAGGCTCCTGCTGATGAGCGCCGCATGGCGCAAGGAGAACGGCAAGAGCTACGCCAAGGAGGCCTCTATGGCTAAGCTCTATGCCACTGAGAGTGCCAACCGCTGCTGTTACAAGGCAATGCAGATGCTCGGCGGATACGGCTACACCAATGACTACCCGATCGAGCGGTTTACCCGCGACGCACGGATCACCTCGATCTACGAGGGAACAAGCGAAATACAGAGATTGATCATATCACGAGAGATTCTACGGACATTTGCATAGTGTCCTTTCGTTTGAATCGATAACGCAGGTTGCGCAGAAGCTGCCATCTTGCCGCACCCGGAGAAGGCCCCGCAGAGGCGTAGCAGCGCTACGCCGCACAAGGAGGCTTGCGAGGATGGCGGAACAATGGCTGGTCTTCAGCAACCTGCCAAGGGAGGAGCGCATGAGCGACGGCAAGCGCATTACGTTGCAACAGGCCGCCGAGATCATCAAGGACGGTTCCCGCATCACCTTTTCCGGCTTCACCATCTGGCGGCGGCCAATGGCGATCGTCTACGAGCTGATCCGCCAGCAGCGTAAAAACCTGCACCTGGTCGAGGTGAACGGCGGTTCCCACACCGAGTTCCTTGTCGGCGCAGGCTGTGTCGACATCTGGGAGTCGTGCTGGGTCGGGCATGAACTGTACGGCAAGTACGGCGCCAACCTCTCCCGAAAGGTAGGGAGCAAGGAGATCATTGTCGAGGACTACAGCCATGCGGAAATGATGTTCCGCTTCGCCGCTGCAGCCCAAGGGGCCCCCTACGCCGTGACCCAGGCATCGCTGGGCACCGACATCCACAACCCGGAATACGACATGCTCGGCAAGGCAGGGCGTCGCGACGGCGTCCGGATACCGAAACACAAATACCTCTTTGCCGACGATCCGTTCTTCAACGGTGGCGATCAGGTGCTGCTTCCGGCCGCCAAGGTGGATGTCGCGGTGATGTGCGTCCAGCAGGTCGGGGAAGAAGGGACGGTGAGGGTCAATGGTCAGTACTATTCCGATCCAGAAGTTGCCCGGGCCGCGGACATCACCATCGTTATGGCCGAGGAGATCGTGCCGGAGGAGTACCTGCGCCGCAACGCGGACCAGAACACTGTCGTCAGCTTTGAGGTGAACCATATCGTCGAGTGCCCCTTCGGCGCCCACCCCACCGGGATGTTCGGCAGGTACGATGTGGACGGCCCCTTTCTCAAGGAGTTCTATGCCCAGACCCGTACCCAGGAGGGGTTTGATGCCTTTGCCAAAGAGTGGATCTTCGGCCAGGACCATCTCGGCTATCTGAACAAGCTCGGCTGGCCCCGCATGCTGGGGCTCAAGGCGAACACGGCGCTGAATTACAGCCCCCGCAAGAAGAAGGGAGGGAACTAGGATGAGTGAGTACGCACTGCCCGAAGAATACGGCCTGGCCGATCTCCTTTGCTGTGCCGCCTCGCGCGAGGTGCAGGATAATGAAGTCGTGTTTGCCGGCACCGGCCTGCCGATGGTGGCGATCATGCTGGCCCAGAAGACCCATGCCCCCTTACTCAAGCTGATCTTCGAGGCCGGCACCCTGGATGGCCGTCCGCCTGAGATCCCCACATCCGTCGGTGACGCCCGTTGTGAAATGGGAGCCTCCCGCGCCTCAGGACTCTTCGATGCCTTCAGCATCGCCCAGCGCGGCTATGTGGACCTCGGTTTCCTTGGCGGCGCTGAGGTGGATGTCTACGGCAACGTCAACACCACGTGCATCGGCGACTATCTGAACCCGGAACTGCGGCTCACCGGCAGCGGCGGCAACCCGGATATCAACTCCTTTGCCCGGCGAACGGCCTTCATCATGGTGCATGAAAAGCGTCGCTTCGTAGAGAACGTCAGCTACATTACCAGTCCGGGCTGGCGGGTGAAGAAATGGCCGGGCGGCGATTTCGTCCACCGGCGTGAACTGTACGGTGCAGCGTACCGCGGTGGCCCGTCGGTGGTGATTTCCACCATGGGGGTTTTCAGGTTTGATGGTGATACGGGAAGGATGTTCCTTGACACCTGCCATCCGGGCAAGACACCGCAGGAGATCAAGGACCAGTGCCAGTTCGACCTGGATATTTCCCGGGTGAACGGGGAGACGCTTCCGCCTACTCGCGAGGAGTTACGCCTTATTCACGAAGTGCTTGACCCTGATGAGATATTCATCCCCAAAGTGAAAAAGGGGTAATGGATGACACAACTCAAGGAACATCCGGGAAATCTGGTGGAAATCCTGAAAATTCGGGACAGATTGGGCAGATTCGAATTGTCATCTTTACGGGCATAACACAACCAATGGCGAATATTGGCGCCATTAATGCAGTCACGTACATACCTCTCATTTGCATCCTCCGCTTGTTTATCTGGGAAATATCTAACTGCGTATCCAACCCGACGGAACATTTCTACCAACCATTAGTTCGCAATCCGCACCCTTTCGCCCATGCGTATCCGTCCTGCGGGCGGATACGCCTACTTCAGCCTCTTAAACTCGATTTCCTTCAAATACCCGTTCCGTACAGCGTATCTGACTGAAGGTCCGCCTTTACGGTTTCAAACTCCTCGACCGCTGTGCCGTGTGCCCTGCCGTTATCGCTAGCGTCCCGGCAATGTGTACGCAATACGCACAGTCCCGCCCCAGCGAGTCCCGGCGGGCGGAGTATGAAAACGGGTCTTTGATGCGCCTGGTTTCATTCACCCCATTCGTTAGAGTGCAGTTCGTGCGGGTGCGCGCGACCCGCTCATGCCACATAAGCGGGTCCATCAGTACCGTCGTGCCGCCCCGTGTGACCAACCGGCATAAAATCCGATAGTGTTGGCCCATTAAAATTTATATAGTTATTGTCGCCGCGACTATTTCAAGCCGGCCGGATATTGTCAAGGCAGGGAAATCCCGATAAGTCACTGGGGTCTCCGTTAAATCGGGACGGGAAATGGAGGGGGTGCCGTCCGGCCGCCTCTGATCAGGCTGGAGACGGTTCTTGCGCGCAATTGTGGCTAGCCCGAAAACCTGCTACAACAGAGCGCGTGTTCTGTCATGGTATGAAGGAGAAAGCTTATCCCCCCCCGGTTCTACGTTGCAACGGTCGAGCCAGTCACCTCTGGTGACGGCTGCATCGTCCGGATTGCCAACGCCTCGACAATCCATTCCCATACGCTCGACACATGGCGTCACCCTGTTCCGGCGCCGCACGAAGCAGTGGCCGCTGCCGGACGCCCGGCCCCGGCGGGAAAGGGCGCATTCCGCCCCGTGGTGCAGTGCCGTGCACATGGTTGGAAAACACGGCGGAAAAAGCCCCGCGGAGCGCGCGGCGGCAGTCCGGCCCCTTGTGCGGCTGCCCCCCCGGCGAGGGGACTGCTTCGAAGAGCCTCCGGCATCGGGTGTAGTGAGGACGCTGTGACGCTGAGAGTTATTCTTGTTGATGACCACAGGCTCTTTCGGGAGTGCGTGCGATCGCTCCTGGAGCGCGAGCCAGGCATCGACGTGGCCGGAGAGGCCGCAGACGGCCGCGACGCGCTGGAGTTGGTCCGCTGCGTGCGCCCCCATGTGGTGCTGATGGAGGTGATGATGCCCGGGGTGAGCGGTATCGACGCCACCAGGATCATCAGGCGCGAGCATCCGGGCGTTGCGGTGCTGGGTTTTTCCGCGCGCCAGGAAACGGCATGCGTGGTCGGGATGCTCAAGGCAGGCGCTTCGGGTTATTTTCTCAAGAGACTGGCGACCTCCGCCGAGCTTGGCCGCGCCATCAGGGCCGCTGCCGATGGTGAAATCTATTTCGGGCCGAACATTCCGCAGATTATCGTCACGCAGTACTTCTGGCGCCTTCCCGAAGAAGTCGCTGCCGGGTCGCCGGGGCTCAACCCCAAAGAGCGGCAGATGCTGGCGATGATCGCGTCGGGCAAGAGCAGCAAGGAAATCTCGTTTGATCTCGGCCTGAGCCTGAGGGCAGTTGAAGTCCAGCGGACCAGGATCATGAAAAAGCTCAGCCTGTTCAGCGTTGCCGAACTGACCAAATACGCCCTCCGCGAGGGCCTTGCCACCTTGTAACACCCCGTTCCCCCGTTTTTTCCCCACGCTGGACCGCTCTCCGCATTTTTTGCCGGGAATTGCGCATCAATTCGTGCGTAAACCCTGATGCAGCCGCTTGCAGGCAGGCCGATACAACTTAAAGATTTTCTTAATTGCGTGATCCGTCATGGCCGGACACGCCGTTCAATGCCCGCCACGTCACAACCAGAGGAGGTACGTGCAATGCAGTGGTACTACAACCTGAAGATTGCAGCGAAGCTTCTGTCCGGATTCATCCTGGTCGCCATTGTCGCAGGGGTCGTCGGTGCAATCGGGATTGCCAAGATCAAGGCAATCGACGAGGCCGATACGGCCATGTACGAACTGAACACCAAGCCCATGGGGCCGATCCTGGCCACAGCGGTGGCATTCCAGCGCATCAGGATCAATTATCGCGACATTGCCCTGGAGGACAATGCAGCAGTAAAGGCGAAATACGCTGGCTCGATCAAGGATATGAAAAAGACGATTGATGAAAGTTTGCCCGAGATCGAAAAATCCCTTCAGTCCGAAGAGACCAAGAAGTCTTTTGCGGAGGTCAAGGCCAGTCTGGCAAGGTTTGAGCCTAATCTCGAGAAGATTGTTGCCCTGGCCATGGCCGGCAAGAACAGCGAGGCCGTGGCCTATATGCGGAACGAGTCCGTGGCGGCCTCGGCCGTCGCCGTGGATCAAGCGATCCAGGGGCTGGTGGATATCAAAATCAACCTGGCGAAAAAGAAGTCCGAAGAGAATTCGGCCGCAGCTGCATCGGCAGTGAACATGACCGCCATCATCCTCGCCTGCGGCATGGCCGTGGCCATAGGGCTGGGGATTTTCCTCTCCCGCATCATCAGCCGTCCGCTCCGCGATGCGGTGGATGTCGCGACAAAACTCGCCGGCGGCGACCTGTCGGTGAGCATCGAGGCCGCCAGCACGGACGAGACGGGCCAGCTCCTGATGGCAATGCAGAACATGGTGGATACGCTCAAATCCTTCCGGGAGCAGTTGGAGGTTCTGATCAGTGCCGCTGCCGACGGCGAGCTCGACAGGCGGGCCGACGCCTCCCAGTTCTCGGGCGGGTGGCAGGCGCTGGTGCAAGGGGTGAACGATACCGTCACCAACATCGTCGATCCCCTCATGGTTACCGCCGATTACGTGGACCGGATCAGCAAGGGGGACATGCCGCCGGCCATTACCAAGCAGTCCAAGGGGCAGTACAACCTCATCACGCAAAACCTCAACACGCTCATCGAGGCGACCAACAGCATCGTTCGGGCCGCTCAGCAGGTTGCGGGCGGTGACCTCACCGTGTCGCTCACGGTGCGCTCCGACCGGGATGATCTGATGAAGGCCCTGTCCGCCATGGTCAAGAAGCTCTCCGAAGTGGTCGCCGACGTGATGAGTGCCGCCGACAACGTGGCCGCCGGCAGCCAGCAGATTTCCGCCAGCTCCGAAGAGATGAGCCAGGGGGCCAGCGAGCAGGCGGCAGCGGCTGAAGAGGCATCGAGCAGCATGGAGCAGATGAGCTCCAATATTCGGCAGAACGCCGACAACGCCACCCAGACCGAGAAGATCGCCCTCAAGAGCGCCGTTGACGCCAAGGAGGGCGGTTCCGCGGTAACCGAGACCGTCGAGGCCATGAAGGAAATCGCCTCCAAGATCTCGATCATCGAAGAGATCGCCCGACAGACGAACCTGCTGGCGCTGAACGCTGCCATCGAAGCGGCCCGTGCCGGCGAGCACGGCAAGGGCTTTGCGGTGGTGGCGGCCGAGGTCAGAAAGCTTGCCGAGCGGAGTCAGAGGGCTGCCGGCGAGATCAGCGACCTGTCGGCCTCCAGTGTTGAGGTGGCGGAGAAGGCCGGGGAAATGCTGGCGCGGATCGTGCCGGACATCCAGCGTACCGCGGAACTGGTGCAGGAGATCAGTGCCGCGTGCAAGGAGCAGGACACGGGCGCGGAACAGATCAACAAAGCGATCCAGCAGCTTGACCAGGTGATCCAGCAGAACGCCGGCGCCAGCGAAGAGATGGCCTCGACCTCAGAGGAGCTGGCCAGCCAGGCCGAGCAGTTGCAGGCTACCATCTCATTCTTCAGGATCGATGAGCGGATGATGGGTGCCCGCCCCGCTGAGACGGCCCGTCGCCCCATCGGCAGGAAAAAGCCGGCCGTGTCCCTCTCGGGCCATGTCCTTGCCGGCAGTTATCATGCCGAGTCCCCTAAAAAGGCGGTTGGTGCGGGCGGCGTTGACCTGCACCTGGCCAGCGACCACCTGGACGGAGAGTTCGATACCTATTAGGAGGCTGCCATGACCGTTGCCGGGATAACCGACACGCGCCCGTACCTGACCTTTGCGCTGTCCGAGGAGATCTTTGCCGTGGAAGTGTACAAGGTGCGGGAGATTCTGGAGTGGACCACCATAACCAGGGTTCCCCAGACGCCGGACTTCATGAGAGGGGTGATCAACCTGCGCGGCAGCGTGGTGCCGGTGATCGATCTCAGGCTCAAATTCGGTATGGCCGAAACGGCCAGATCCGTCAATACCTGCATCATCGTGGTGGAGGTGCTGACGGGGGACGATACGCTGGTGATGGGGATGCTGGCCGACTCGGTTCAGGAGGTCTTCGAACTTGCGCCGGAGAGCATGGCGCCGGCCCCCAGGATCGGGACCAACCTCGACACCTCATTTATGAAGGGAATGGGGAAACACGGGGATTCGTTCATCATCATCCTGGACATCGACCGCCTGTTCGGGGCCGACGAGCTGGCCGGCATCGCAAGCATGGAGACGGACGCATTCTGACTGCCGCACCGGATGACTGCTGTCAGCCCCTATGGCGCCCAGGACAAGGAGCGCAACGTCGCCAGCAGCCACAACGCCTCACAATCTCTTCCAAGGACGTACCAAACGAGACTAGGGATCTTCCGGCGGAGAGGTCAGGTCGGTCGCCGTCTGCATGCCGGCCGCCACTTCGGGGATGATCCCAAGCCGGGCGTAGATGGGCCGGATCAGGGGACGCAGGTTGCGCAGTTCCCGGCCGAAGAGCGCCCCGCCGAGCAGGCAGGCGACTCCCCCGATCAGCAGGGTGTTCTGGGCGCCGATCCGGTTGGCCACCACCCCGGCCATCAGGCTGCCGATGGGGGTGGCTCCCATGAACGACATGGTGAAGAAGCTCATCACCCGGCCCCGTTTGTCGTCGTCGACGATGGTCTGGAGAATGGTGTTGCTGGAGGCGATCTGGGCCATGGCGCCGAAGCCGGCCAGGGCGAGGAACAGGGGCGAGAGGACCAGCGAGCTGGACAGGGCGAAACCGGCGATGCCGAAGCCGAAGACGCAGGCGGCCACCGCGATCACCCGGCCGAGGCCGATGACGCTCGTGCGTGAGGCGAGGTAGAGGGTGCTGCAGAAGGCGCCGATCCCGACCGAGGCCATCAGGAAGCCGAAGGTGTGGGCGCCGCCGTGCAGGACCTCCCTGGCGAAGATCGGCATCAGCACCACGTAGGGCATCCCCATCAGGCTGACCAGGCCGAGGAGCATCAGGATGTAGCGGATCGGCTTGAAGTCGAAGGCGTAGCCGAACCCTTCGCGCAGCTCGTGGAGGATATGCTTGCGGCCGGGCCGCCGCGGCACCGGCTTGAGCCGCATCGCCGCGATGGCAATGATCACTGCCAGGTAACTGGTGGCATTGATAAGGAAGCAGATCCCCTCCCCAAGGGTGGCGACCAGCACCCCGGCGATGGACGGGCCGATCAGCCGGGCGCCGTTGACCATGGACGAGTTGAGGGCGATGGCGTTCCCCAGGTCTTCCTTTTTCTCCACCAGTTCCACCACGAACGACTGGCGGATCGGGATGTCAAAGGCGTTGACCACCCCAAGCAGGGCGCTCAGCGCGACGATCAGCCAGACCGGGGTGGTCCCGGTCAGGACGAAGACCGCCAGCACCGCCGCCTGGGCCATGGCCAGGGTCTGGGTGGCGAGCAGGAGCGGCCGGCGTCTCCAGCGGTCGGCCAGCACCCCAGCCACCGGCGCCAGGAAGAAGGTCGGGATCTGGCTGACGAAACCGACCACCCCGAGCAACAGCGCCGACCCGGTCAGCCGGTAGACGAGCCAGCTCATGGCCACCTGCTGCATCCAGGTGCCCACCAGCGACACGCTCTGCCCGGCGAAAAACAACCGGTAGTTTCTCGAGCTCAGCGCCCGCAGCATCAGCCGCAGCCGCGTCCCCGCCTTTTCCAGCCGGCCACCCGATTCCATCGAATTCTCCTGCCCTTCGCGTCCGGGCCGGTTCATCCCGATTTTCCCGTTCATATCTTCTATGCTAGCAGCCGCATTGCCGCCTGTCACCATCCTGTTCCCGTCATGGTGCAACACCCGTGCTTCCCTGAACGGCCGGAAAGGCGTGGCGGGCTTGAGCCATGGCCGGTGCGCGCCGGCCGGCGCACTGCCGGACACGGGGCGAATTCATGGCAACGAAGAAGATCCTGATGCTGGTGGGTGATTACGTGGAAGATTACGAGGTAATGGTTCCGTTCCAGGCCCTGCTGATGATCGACCACCGGGTCCATGCCGTCTGCCCGATATTCGGCAGACGGCGTTTTCTGTCTGGCGGCGCAACGGCCTCCTGCTTCCCGCCTCTTACCTCACGGCGTCGAGGGTCACCGCGAGCGTGTGGGTCAGGTCCACCGTGCTGTTGGTGATGGCATCGTAGCCCACCGCCCTGACCAGGGTCACCGGCGTGTTGAGCGCCCGCAGCCCGCTCAGGGTGATGCTCGTCCCTGTGTCCACGGTGCAGGCCAGCCGCAGGAATTCGCCCGAACGATAGCTGGAGCTGGTGGTGGCCATGGAGAGGTAGGCCTTCCGCGTGGAGGCCGAGTAGTTGCCGTAGGCCAGGTTGGTCCCGCTCAGGGCGCTGCCCGGCGTCAGCGTGGAGTTGACGATCTGACCCGTGCCGCCGGTGGTCGTGGTGACGCCCATGCCGGCCGGCAGGGCCAGGGTAAGCTCAATGCCGCTGACAGGGACCGAAAGCTGGGCCGTGCTCATGGCAGTGAAGGCCAGGGTTGCCGTTCCGGCCGGAAAAACGTACTCGCCGCCGGCCGTGCCGCTGTCGTTCTTGTCGTCGCCGCAGCCGGCCAGGGAGATTGCGGTCAGGATTATGCCAATCAGGTACCGTGTTCTTCTCATGCTATCCTCCTTCGGTAGTGTGCCGTATCGCGTGTCAGTGAATCATGCCCATAGCCATCCGCAGAATGACGATGACATCCATGATGTCGATCCTGCCGTCACCCACGGAGACGCCGTTGACCATCGGCGCCACGTCCAGCCGGGCGATCTGGCTGTTGTCCGGCCTGATGATGCCCACCGTCATCCGCAGTGCCTGCAGGGCATCGACGATGGTGACCCCGGCGCCGGTGGTCCCGGTTGCCGACGGCTGGGTGTAGATGATGTTGCGCTGCACGGTCAAGGTGTTGCTGTTCTGGTCGACCCCGGTGACCGCCACCTGGTAGACCTTGTCCTCGCTGAAGGTGAGCTGCTGCCGGAAGGCGCCATTGACCACCGCCGGGGAGTAGCTGTGTCCATCCATGGTCACGGTGACGGCGACCGGGCTGGTGTTGTCGGCCACCTGGCCGGTCAGCGTATAGGTGCCGAGAGCCGTGCGGATGTCTGCGGCCGGGTCGGTGATGGCCAGGGAGAAGAGCGAGGCGCTGGTGACGGTCCGCTTGGCCTCGACGGTCTGGCCGGCGGCATTGGCGGCGGTGATCAGGATGGTGTTCATACCCTCCCGCAGGTTGGCGACGAAGGAGTAGTCCGCGCCGGAGATCGCGGCGACCTGGGGCGCCGAACCGTTGACCGACCAACTGACGACCGTGGTCGGGTCGAGGGGGGTGACGGAGCCGCCCACGGTGATGTGTTGCTGCCAGGTGACGGCGTTGTCGTCGGGGGAAGCGACCGTCAGTCTGGGCGCCGAGGCGTCGAGGTTGATGGTCCTGGTGACTGCGCTGCTGATGCCGGCATTATTGGTGGCCACGATCCTGACCGGGTTGGCCATGGCAACCAGTTGCACCGGATAGCTGAAGCTGCCGTCGGGATTGACGCTGACCTCTTCGTCGTTGACCGTGACCGAGCGGATGCCGGCCGGATCGGTGGCAATGCCGCAGATGTTCTGGGTGGTATCGGTGGTCACGGCGTTGTCGGACAGGATGGAAAGCGCCATCATCGGCGGGGTGGTGCCGTAGACCACGGTGATGCCCTGGGTTGCCTGGGGCGCCGCGTTATAGTTGGCGTCGCCCGGCTGGCTGGCGGTGATGGAGCAGGTGCCGAGGGCCTTGCCGGTGACGGTGGAGCCGGTCACCGAGCAGACCGTCGGGGTGGCGGAGGTGAAGGCCACGGGCAGGCCCGAGGTCGCTGTGGCGCTGAGCGTGGCGGTGCCACCAACCGTGAGCGACGGCACGGCGCCGAAGGCGATGGACTGGCTCGCCTTGCCGATGGCGAAGGTTTGGGTGACCTGGGGTGCCGGGTTATAGCTGGCGTTGCCCGCCTGATTGGCGGCGATGGTGCAGGAACCCGCGGTCAGGCCGGCAACGGTGGAGCCGGTTACCGAGCAGACCGCCGGGGTGGTGGACGTGAAGCTGACCGCGAGCCCCGAGGCGGCAGTGGCGCTGACCGTGCCGGTGCCGTTGACCACGACCGTGGGCGCGGCGCCGAAGGCGATGGACTGACCGGCCTTGCCGACGGTGATGGTCCGCTGGGCGTCGGGGGCGGCGTTGTAGTTGGTGTTCCCCGCTTGGGAGGCGGTGACGGCGATGCTGCCGACGCCGGTGATGGTCAGGGTGGTGCCGGAGAGGCTGCCCGGGCCGCTGGTGACGGCGAACGTGACCGGATTGCCCGAGGCCCCGCCGGTGGCGGAGAGGGTAATGGGAGCATCACCGAAGGTGACTGTGGCGGGGGGATTGAAGGTGATGGCCTGGTCGCCCTTGATGTTGGTCAGGGGGTAGCCGGCGGTAAGACTGCTGACCGTGGCGGTTACCGAGTAGGAACCGACAGTGCCGTTAGCCGTGGCAGTGAAGGAAGCGATGCCCGCGGGGTTGGTCGTGGCCGAGCCGCCGGCCGCAATGCCGGCGCCGGAACCCGATCCGGCAAAAGCGACGCTGATCCCGTCAAGGACCGCGCCGAGGGAGTCGGTAACCTTGAGCCGCAATGGCGCGGCAAAGGGGGTGTTGACCGCGGCTGACTGGCCGGCTCCGTCTACTGCGGCAACGGCGGCCGGCACACCCCGCTCAAAGGCGCCCATGTCGCAGGTGGCATCCTGGGGCCTGGTCATGCCGCGCTGGTCGGCAGCCGGGCCGGCGCTGCAATTGCCGGCACCGATGGCCGGACTGCCGGACAGGAGCGCCATGGTCCGGGTGGTGCCGCCATTGTCGGCCAGCGGGGCGAGCAGCGGGTCAGCGGCGATAATGTTGCTGCCGCCCGGATATCCGCCCTGCACCACACTGTCCGAGACGGTGGGGGTGCTGGCATTGTCGGAGATTTCGCCGTTGCTGTTGCCCCAGAAGATACTGTTGCGAATAACCGGGCTGTTGTTGGTGTTGTACATCCCGCCGCCCGAGGTGCCGGCGGAATTGCCGCTGAAGGTGCAGTTCGCCACTGACGGGTTCCCGAAATTGTTGTAGATCCCGCCGCCCGAAATGTTCGCGGAATTGCCGCTGAAGGTACAGTTGGTCAGCGTCGGGGTGCTGAGGACGCCGTTTATCATCCCGCCGCCATAGGCGGAGGAGTGATTGTTGCTGAAGGTGCAGTCGGTCAGCACCGGGTTGGCGGTGTTGTTGTACATCCCGCCGCCGTAGGAAATGGCGGTGTTGCCGCTGAATGAACAGTTGGTGACGGTCGGGCTGGAGCCGAAATTGAACATCCCGCCGCCCAGGCCGGCATAGTTTCCGGTGAAGATGCAGTTGGCGACAATCGGGCTGTTGATGTAGTCGTTGTACATCCCGCCGCCGTAGCCGTTCTGCAAATTGCCGTTGGCGTTGCCGCCGCTGATGGTAAAGCCGTCCAGGGTAGCGCTGTCCGCGCCGGTGACCACATGGTAGGAGTTGTCGCCGGCGGCGCCCTGGGCGCCCAGGTCACCGCTCAGGATCGTTACGTTGGCCCTGAAATTACGTTCTGCACGAGCGGTTTCCGTTCCGGCAAAGCCGCCATACAGCGCCACCCCCGATATGAGCTGGAAGGTAGCGCTGCGGTCCGTGCCGGCGGTTGGCCTGTAGGTGCCGGCCGCCGCCCAGATATCCTGCCCGTTCACCGCGTTGGCCAGGGCGTAGCGCAGTTCGCAGGCGTTTGCCCAGCTTTCGCAGAAGCCGCTCTCCCGGCCGCCCGGCACCGCGTACAGCACCGGGTAGACCCCCACCGTTGTCGGCGCGCCATGAACGGCCGACACATTGCCCGCCGCGTCCTTGACCCAGGGATAGAGGGTGTAGGTGCCGGTAGCGGCAACGGCGTAGGTTGTCGGCGCGAGAACTGACCAGCCCGGATCTCCGGCCGGGGGAGGGGTGTCGGAGCTGGTGATCAGGTAGCCGGCGACCCCTGAGCCGCTGCCGTCGGCAGCGGTAAACGACGCGATGGGCACGGTGAGACCGGCAGCACGCGTGGCAACGGTGAAGGCGGTGACAGCCGGTTGCTCGGTATCCACCAACACCCCGGCCGTGGCGCCGACGCCATTGAGGGACAGGTTGGCGCCGTTACCGGCGACATCGATGACCGTGCTGCCGTTCAGGGTCAGGCCGCCGACGGCGATGCCGTCGCTGTCGAGATCGCCGCTTTGCACCGTGTAGCGATAGGTGATGGCGGTGGCCGTCTTCGCCAGGTAGGCGGCGGTCCGGGGGGTAGCGCCGATGGTCAGCCCGAGGGTGGAATCGGTGCCGGTGACCGTGACGTTCTCGCTGAAGCTGACCGTGAAGTCCAGGTGTTGGCCGGCAGGGTAGATGCCGTTGCCGGGGACAGTGACCGAACTGACCACGGGAGAGGTGGTGTCGACCAGGACGCCGGCAGTCGAGCCAACGCTGTTGAGGGTAAGGGTGGCATTGACGCCGCTGTCGTTCCGGATCGAGCCGCCATTGAGGGTGAGGGCACCGATGGTGATGCCGTCGGTGTCGTTTTTCCCTGCCGTGACGACGTAACGGAACAGACTGGTGGTAACGGTGGGGCTGCTGACGTAATCGGCGTAGACGGTGGTGCCCCCGATCGTCAGGGCAATGCGCGGCGTGCCGGTGACGGTGGCGGGGCTGTCCCAGGTGACGGTGAAGTCGAGGGTGCTGCCGGTTCCGTAGCTGCCGTTCGCCGGCACGGCGACGCTGATCACCGTTGGTCCCGGGGTGGGGGTAACGCTGTTGGAAGCGGTAGAGGCTGGACTCGTCCCGACGCCGTTGGTGGCGGTAACGGTGAAGGTGTAGGCGACGCCGTTGGTGAGGCCGGTGATGAGGCAGGGCGAGGTGGCACAGGTGCCGG
This sequence comes from Geobacter sp. PheSNFMC, assembly GCF_059620965.1. Classification (NCBI taxonomy): domain Bacteria; kingdom Pseudomonadati; phylum Thermodesulfobacteriota; class Desulfuromonadia; order Geobacterales; family Geobacteraceae; genus Geobacter; species Geobacter sp. PheSNFMC. Next base: position 11,441 of record NZ_JCAMRN010000055.1, on the reverse strand, counting down.
TGATGCCGCCCGGGTTGCTGGTCGCCGTGTAGCCGGTGATGGCGGCGCCGCCGGTGCTGGCCGGGGCGAAGAAGGTCACGCTGGCCTGGCCGTCGTCGGGGGAGGCGGTGACGCCGGTCGGCGCGCCCGGCACTACTGCGTTCACGGCGAATGACCGGCTGACCGTCGCCGCTGCCAGATAGGAGCCGTCGCCCGCTTGATCGGCACTGATGGTACAGGTGCCGGTAGCGAGGAAGCTTAGCGCGCCGCCGCTGGTGACGGTGCAGACCCCGGTGGTCGCTGAGCTGAAGCTGACCGTCAGCCCGGAGGTGGCGGTGGCGGTCAGGGTCGGGGTGGTGCCGAAGTTCTGGGCGCCGGGATTGGCGAAGGTGATAGTCTGGGCGACCTTTGGGGTAACGCTGTTGGAGGCGGCCGAAGCGCTGCCGGTGCCGGCGCTGTTGGTGGCGGTGACGGTGAAGGTGTAGGCGGTGCCGTTGGTCAGACCGGTGACGGTGCAGGGTGAGGCGGCACAGGTGCCGGTGATGCCGCCCGGATTGCTGGTCGCCGTGTAGCCGTTGATGGCGGCGCCGCCGGTGCTGGCCGGGGCGGTGAAGGTGATCGAGACCTGGCCGTTGCCGGCCGTGGCAGTGACGCTGGTCGGTGCACCCGGGACCACGGCATTCACGGCGAATGACCGGCTGACCGTCGACGCGGCCAGGAACGCGCCGTTTCCGGCCTGATCGGCATTGATGGTACAGGTGCCGGCAGTGAGGAAGCTGAGCGCGCCGCCGCTGGTGATGGTGCAGACCCCGGTGGTCGACGAACTGAAGGTGACCGTCAGCCCGGAGGTGGCGGTGGCGGTCAGGGTCGGGGTGGCGCCGAAGTTCTGTCCGCCGGGATTAGAAAAGGTGATGGTCTGGGCGGCCTTGGGGGTGACGCTGTTGGATGCTGCCGAAGCGCTGCCGGTGCCGGCGCTGTTGGTGGCGGTGACGGTGAAGGTGTAGGCAGTGCCGTTGGTCAGGCCGGTGACGATACAGGGGGATGCGGCGCAGGTGCCGGTTCTGCCGCCGGGGCTGGCCGTGGCCGTGTAGCCGGTGATGGCGCCGCCGGTGCTGGCCGGGGCGGTGAAGGCGACCGAGACCTGGGTGTCGCCGGCCGTGGCGGTGCCGATGGTCGGTGCGCCCGGGACCACGGCATTGACCGTCACCGTGATCGTCCGGGTAGCCGTGTCAGTGCCGTCGCTGACCCTGACGGCAAAACTGTCGCTGCCGGCGTAATTGGTAGCGGGCGTGTAGGTGATGGTGCCGCCGGGGGTGATGTCCGTGGAGCCGGACGACGCCGTTGCACCTGCGAAGCTGAGGGAGCCGTGGCTCGGCGCCGTGTTTTGCGACCAGGTCAGGGTCTGGCCGGTGTCGCTGTCGCTGGCGTGCAGCAGTCCCTTGATATCCGCGGCGCCGGAGTTGGCGTTAACGGTCAGCGTCGTGGTCGCGCCCACAAAGGTCGGGGCGGCGTTGAAGGACACCGTTGAATTGTTGGTCACGGCAAGGTTTGAGAAGGAAGCCACTTGGTTCCAGGCATCGTCGACGAGGCCCATGTTGCTGTCGTCGAAGCCCACCTTCACGGTCTGGCCGATGCTGACCGGCGTTGCCAGGGTCAGGGTCACGGACGCGCCGCTGAAGCTCAGGCCGCTGACAGTGACCGGCGCGGAATTGACGGTGACGGTGAAGTCGGACGTGGAAGCCCACCCGTCACTGGCCTCGATGCTCTCGTCAAAGGTGATGGTGACCGTGGTGCCCGCGGCATTGGTGGCGGCGCTCTGGGGGGTCGGCGGCGTGGTGTCGGGCACGGTGCAGGTGATGAGCACGTCGAAGGAACCGCCGTCGGTCATGTAGGCCGACGATGTGGAGAAGTCCACGTTGCTGGTGCATGATGCGGCGCTCATGTAGGAATTGTTGTTGAACCCCATGGTGAAGTAGCCGGGGGTCGTCCCCAGGTTCACCGCCAGGTTGGTGACGTTGCCGGTGATGTCCTGCCAGGCCACGGCGGCATCATAGTTATTCCCCGCATTGGGGATGGACGCCCGCATGAAGGTGATATGGCCCGGGGTCGCGTTCTGCGAGGCGAACTCCGGGTAGGTGGTCATGGTGATCCGGGCCGTGATGGCTGCCTGGGCGGTGCCGCCAAGGATGACCATGAGCGAAAGGATCACTCCCAGTGCCGCCCCGAGGGTGCCCATGGGGCGGCAGCGGCCCGCGAGGCGGCCGAATGCCTGCATGAAGTACATGTTGAATAGCGAAAGACTGAACGGGTTGTGCACGATGTTTCCTCCTTGGACAACGATGCCCTCACGCCACGTAACATCTGTAGGTGTTTTGAGCAGATAACAACGGAACATGCGTTTTTCCGGGCCGAACGCACGGTTGGCTGCCGGCCGGACATCGAGGGTGTCTCATGTGAACGGTGCCGGCGGGGATCTCCTGACGCCGCCGAGATGTGCCGGCCTGCTCACGACGTTTTTGCATACTTCTTGCCAAAATTTATTAATGACATTGTTTTTAATGTGCGCTGATTTGCGCCCGTGTGAGGCGCCCGGCAGCACGCGGAGACCCGGGATTGACCGGAAATGCCCGATCCGCGTGTGGGTGCCCCCCCTGTTCAACCGGAATGGAGCGGCGAAACTCACCACTCCGACCCGGTTTGGGGGGCGCGAACCGGAATAGTGATTCGCGGCTACACGGACCGATCTGCTTTATGTGCGGATTTGCATGTACGAAAAATTCGTTCCATTGAAGTGGCCGTATGGAACATGCTGGAATGGAAAAGTGGAAAATCTGTGTCAGAACAATCGGGCAACTATGCGAACAACATACTAGATAAATTGAAGCCCCCCGATATGTACAGGGAAATTCCTGGCACCCATGGGTGTTGCTTGATGCATAGAGGAAAGTTCCTGGGATGTTGGACACTCGGCAGCATGCATATGTTTCCACAACAGGAGGGTGCAGAAATTGACAGGGCAAAGCCTTAAGGCGGAGTACAAAATTTTGACGCTGATCCTGGCTTGTTGCATCGGTCGGGCTGTTGGGGACCGGCGGGATGAGGAGCATGGGAAGGAGCCCCGGTGAGGTCTACGGGGAGCAGGAGTCCGTGGCTGCCCTGGCGGCGGTGAAAAGCGACTTTTTGGAAATACGCCTGGCGACCGTCCACGTGCTGGCGTTGGCCGATGCCGCCAACCCGGCGGGAAAAGACGGAGTTTCGGTATGTCCGCTGTCAGGATCAAGGAGCGCCTGGCCCCTCTGGGGCACCACGATTTCTCCCGGGAAGAAAAGATTGCGGAATTCCGTGACGGCTATGGGGCATACCTTGCCGAAGGCACCAGGCCGGCAGCCATGGCCAAGGCAGCCGCCAGGGGCCTGACGTCCGGGCCGAAGCCATTGCCACTGCCGCCGAAGGGCAGAACACCACCATCGGCGAAATCAGCAACAACGTGCACCAGGTCAGGCAGGTGGTGCAGGGTACGGTCCGCGGCACCCGGGACACGGCGACCGTGGCCAGTTCCCGGTCCCAGATGCCGGACGGCATGCAGTCCGGCATCTGCCCGTTCCGGCTTGCCTGAACCTGCGGGGGGAAGCTCCTTAGCCGGCCGGGGATCGTTTCCGGATGGTGTTCAGGTAGTACATGAATGCGGGCAGACCCGCCAGGGTGAACAGGGCGGTGGCGGCCACGCCGAAGTTGGTGGCCCAGCCGATGGAGGCCAGTGCCCCGTAGTCGGTGAACGCGAGCGAGCCGAAGCCGGCAATGGTCGTCAGCCCCGACAGCAGGACCGCCCGGCCGGACTGAACGAACCGGCCCTTGAGCTCCTCTTCGGCGCAGCCCCTGACGCGATGGGCGACGTGCAGGCCGTAGTCGCTGCCCATGCCGAAGATCGTGACCAGCACCATCACGTTCATGAAGTTGAGCCGCATGCCGGTGAGGGCCATGAGGCCGAGCATGGCAATCGCCCCGGAGGTGACCGGAAACAGGGAATAGAAAATCCCCCGGGGGCTGTTGAAGTGGGAAACGAGCAGGGAGAGGACCAGCAGGCTGCCGACGATGAGTGCCAGCATGAAGCTGCGCCGCACGGAATCGAGCAGTTGTCCGCTCACCAGGTCCACGCTCGTCGCCCGCGCCCCGGGCACGTCGTTGTGCAGCGCGGTGAGAAACGGCTGCTGCCGGAACTCCGGCCCGTTGTAGTTCAGGTACGAGAGCAGGTGATAGCCGCTCTCGCTCCGGATCAGGTGCCGCTCGACAATGCCGCGGAACGGAGAGTCCGACAGGCGGTCGATGCCCTCGCGCACCGGCAGGGGCTCGGCCTCGGCGAGCCCGGCCAGTCCCCGGATGTATTGCCCGAACGGCTCGGCGGCGAAGCCCTGCCGGCTCAGCGCTCCGTTCAGGTCGGCGTCGAGCCGGGCATGGCCGAGGCCCGCCCTCAGTTCCGCGATGACAGCGTTCTGGTCGTCCGCCCCGTTGATCACCTGACCGATGGACGAAAAAGACGCAAGCTCCCCCCGCTGCAACAACTCCCGGGCCATGGCATCGACCCTGCTCCCCCGGGACAGGACATCGGCCAGGTCGTTCCCCTCAACCGCGACGATGAGTTGCTTGCGGCTCACGCTCAGGTGCTGCTCGACCTTTTCTTGGGCAAGGAAGGCCTCTGAGTAGCGGGGCTGCAGGTTTTTCAGCTCCGACTCGAAGGACGTGCCGGTGGCGGAGACGAGCAGGCACAGCACGGCGCCGAAGGAAAGGGCAATGGTTGTCCGCCAGTGGCGGCGCCCGGCCGTCCAGAAAAAGCCGATGCCGAAGGTGGGCAGCGGTTTGTAGGCCTTGAGCGGAAACCGCTTCTCCATGAACAGAAGCAGCGGCGGCAGGAAAAAGTAGGTCGCATAGAGCGAGAAGATCACCCCCAGCCCCACCAGAAGGCCCAACTCCGACAGGATCTTCACCTCCGAGACAACCAGGGACAGAAACGGGAAGGCCGTGGTCATGGCCGCGGTGAAAAGGGCGTGCCCGGTGTCCACCGTGGCGAGCCGGAGTGCCTCTTCGGACGATGCGCCAAGGGACCGCTCGAAATGGAACCGGTCGTACAGGTGAACCGAATAGTCGGTGCCGAGGCCGATGATGAGCGAGGTGAACGCGAAGGAGATGATGCTGATCGTCGGGAAGACGAGCCCGCCCGTGCCGAGCGCCAGCACCACGCCGTACACCAGGATGAGCGGGATCAGCAGGGTCGGCAGGAATCTCCGGTAGGCGACATAGAACAGGCCCAGCACGATGACGAGGGAGGACAGGACGCCGACGATGACGTTTTCCTTCAGGATCGCCTCGTCGGTGACCGCGCTCAGGTGGGCCCCGGCAACGGATATCTTCACGGGTGCCCCCTCCCGGGCCTGGTTGATGGCAGCCACCAGCTTCCTGGCAAAGGCGATGTCCGTTACCGGCCGGCTCGGCTCGGCGATGATGATGAGCACTTTGCCGTCGCGGGAAATGAAATAGGGGGAGGTCGTGTCCAGGTCCAGGGCCTGGGAGGCCTTCTTGAGCCGCGGCAGGATCAGCTCGCGCAGGTAGAGCGGATCAACGGCGATGATGTCGACGAGGCTTCCCGGCGCGGCAAGCTCCGTCGTTGCCTTGCGGAGGGATGCGGCCACCGCTTCCGGGCCGAGAAACTGCCGGTAGCGCGGGGCGTCTTCCGGCGCCACGAACAACTGCGGCCGGGTGACGGCATAGCCCATGAACGTTGTGAACGACTGGGCCTCGGCCAGGTCGAACACGCGATATTTGACGTTACTGAAGGCTGGCGTCCCGTCTACGGAAAGCCCGCGCAGCTTGCCGGCAAAGGTCTCGGCTTCCGTGATGAGCTGTTCCTTGTCCCCTTCCAGCAGAAAGTAGGCATTGCCGGCGCTGCCCGTCCATTTCATCGTGTCCAGGAACAGGGCGAGCGGTCCCCGCTGGGGAAAGAGCTTGAAGATGTCGGCCTCGAAGTGGATTCTGGCGATCGACAGGCACGAGAGCAGGAACGCCAGGCAGCAGGCGACGAAGACCGCCGCCGGCTTCGTGGTGGTAATCCGGTAGATCCATTCCAGATGCTTTTGGACCAGGGTGTTGGAGGTCTGGACGACAGTGTTCAGCAGGAGCTTGATCATTGGCCGTGTATCCGAGAGTGGGATTGGCGGGCAGCGCAGCGCTGCCCGGCGCGCCGGCTGTGAGGCGTGGCGTGCCGGTCGGGCTAACGTAGCGCATTATTCACTGGCGTGCAATGGGGCATGCGCGGGCGGAGGAGGGAGAGCGGGAAGGGTGGGGCGGTGCGGAGGGGCTGCGTTTCAGTCGGCAGTGGCGGCGGCAGTCGCCGGGTGCCGGCCCGGGATGATGTCACCGAGGCCCGTCAGGGCGCCTCGACGCGGCGCATCTCCGGCGCGGTTGCCCGGGCCGGGGCGCGCTCCCGCACGAGCCGGTCGATATACCCGCACCAGGCGTCGCCGGCACGGTCCGGCACATTCGGGTTGCCCCGGACCCCCAGCCTGAACTCGATTGCCGACTTCCATTCCTCGGAGCCGAGGTCCGGGCCGTGCCCCTGTCCGTCGCCGGTCGGCACGCTCTCTTCGACTGCCTGGTTCCAGGGGGCGGAGCAGGGGACCACCGTTGTCGGGGCCGACAGCCGTCCGCCGCCGGCCTGGGCGCACGCCGTTGTCAGCAGGAGGGCGACCGCCAGTATTCTCGTCATAACGCCTCCGGAAGATCTACACGATTTCATACACGATAATGGCACACACGGACACCATAAGGACCAGCCCCGTAATGAAGATGGTATCGGCCCAGCGCTCCACGCGATGCATCCTGCGGGAGCTGCGCGTGCGAAGCGCGAAATAGGAGAGGATGCACGACGCAAGGAAGAGGAACGCATCGAGTGCAAGCATATCATCCGCCAGGGTCACGCCCCCGCGGATGGTCAGCACCACGCGCAGCAGCCCGATGACCGTGAGGCATACCCCCACCATGGCCGCCGAGGCGGTGAAGATGTGGATGGACACGTCTTCTTCGAGGCCGAGGTCGCACTGTGTCTTCTGGGTGTCGTTGGTATCCATGGCTCCTGATTGTCACCCGGCGCAACGTACGCCCCAAACGGAGCGACGGGCGGGGCAGGTTGTCTCCCGGGTTCCCGGCTTGGGGGATCATGGCCGGCTCATTGTGGACAACGCACGACTCCGGCACGGGTTTACCGTGCGCAAAAAGAATTTTGTCCCCGAGCCCGGCGGTGTCGCCCCCAGCGGTAGCGCATGGCATCCCCGCCATTGGCGGAGGGTGATTGCGCCCGGTGCCACCCTGTTTTCAGGATGGCGAGGCCGCGGTATTTTCCATTGCCAGTTGCCGGCTGTCGTGCTATCACGGCGGCATTTCCCCGCAAGGAGCGCCACGCCCATGATCCTCACCGGAACCATCGCCAACGTCGCCACCATCTGCGCCGGCGCCCTGATCGGCCGCTATGCCGGCCGCTTCGTCCCCGCCCGGATGCGCCGGACGGTCATGGCTGGGCTGGGGCTGACCGTCCTGCTGATCGGCCTGCAACTGGCGCTCAAGAGCCGCCAGCCGCTCCTGGTGATCGGCGGACTGATCATCGGCGGCATCCTCGGCGAGATGCTCCAGATCGAGGCCCGGCTGGAGGATTTCGGCCGCTGGCTCCAGGCGCGCTTCTCCAGTGCCGGCAACATCGCCGAGGGGTTCGTTTCCGCGAGCCTGCTCTACTGCGTCGGCGCCATGGCCATCATGGGCGCGCTCCAGGACGGCCTCGGCGACAAGCCCTCCATCCTCTACGCCAAGGCCGCCCTCGACGGCGTCGCCTCCATTGCCCTGGCCTCCACCCTCGGCATCGGCGTCCTGTTCGCCGCGCTGCCCGTGGCCCTCTACCAGGGCGGAATCACCCTGGCCGCCGACGTGGCCAAGGGGGTGCTGACCGAGCCCGTCATCGTGGAGATGAACGCCGCCGGCGGCCTGCTGATCGTGGCCATTGCCCTCGACATGATGGAGCTGAAGAGAATCCCGGTCGGCAACCTGCTGCCGTCGGTCTTCGTGGTGGTGGGGCTGGCGTGGGCCTTCGGGCTGGCGTGAGGCGGCGCGTCTGGGGGCAGCCGTGACGTCAGCCGGTCACTTTACGTCTCTCAGGTGGCGCTGATGTTCATCTTGTAGACCCCGTTCTTCACGCGGGTCAGGACATTTTTCTCCAGCATGACCTGAAACGTATTGACTACCGTGGTCTTGCTGGCATTGAGGGCCTCCGCCACTTCGTCATACGTTCCATGGAAAATGAGGTCACCGTCGAGGTGGTTGATAATGTACTCAATGACCTCAACCCGCCTTCCGCCGATCGTGTCGAGCAGTTTCAACAAAAACTCCCTCTGATCCGGCTCGTGTGCCGATCCTTTGTGGGCGGTCACCTTCTGGGTGGCTATGCTGGAGATGAGTTCCAGCATGTCGTGGAAGTTGAACGGCTTGAGCAGGTAACCGTCCGCTTTCAGCCGAAACGCGTCAAGCAGGTATTCAGACTCGGAATGGGCCGAGACGATGACCACGGCGATGTCGGGGTGCTGCTGCTTTACGGATGCCAGCAATTCGATGCCGGAGGCTCCGGGCATCCGGATATCCGTGATGACTATTTCAGGGTGGTGCTCCTCGATGGCTTTCAGTGCCAGTTCTGCGTTCCGCACGCATATGGTCTTTTTGCAGAAGCTGCTCAGAACCATATAGATCTGATCCAGGGCGACTTCCTCGTCATCCACGAAAACAACGGTAATTTCCTTCAAGGCATTTACATCCATATCAGCTCCTTTGTGTGGTTTTGGCAAATTGCAGGCAGATACAGGCGCCAACATGTCGCGTGCCCTGGAACTCAAAGGGCCCGTTCTCGGCCCATACCTTCCCATTGTCAAGGTTTTCGGCAATTTGCCGGCACAAGTAAAGTCCCAGGCCGGTACCGTCCGCCTTGTCCTTGGTGGTGACATACGGTTCGAAAATACGTTTCAGCAGATGCTTGGGAATCCCGCCGGCATTATCCTGGAATCTTACGGTCACCAGGGAGCCGTTTTCCTCGCGGCAGGATATCTGGATGATCCGCTCGCCATCTTTCATGCATAGCTGGTCCCTGGCATTCAACAGGACATTGATCGTCAGTTGCACCAGGTCGTTCACGAACCCTAACGTCATCACGGTTGTTTTGATCTGGTTGTCGATAGTAATCCGGTTCATCTCCATTATTGGCGCCACCATGGCGATGGCCCGCTCAACCGACGCCCGCAGGTCGATCGCCTGCCGGCTGCTGCCGGACATCAGCAGGGCGCGCCAGTCGTCGATAATGCTCGATATATACTGGATGTTCTGGTTAGCCAGGGTAACCTGCTTTTTCAGCAGGGCATCGTCGAGCTGCCCCAACTGGCTCTGCAGCTCAATGTTCTGGATGACTACCGACAGAGTATACAACGGTTGCCGCCATTGGTGGCCGATATAGCCCAACATTTCTCCCAGGGCGCACTGCTTTGAGCGCTGGGCCAGGACCTTTCCCTGGTTGGTGATGATTCTCTCGTACTTGTAGAAGCCGACGAAGTTGATCAAAAACATGAGCCCTGCGCTCACGGCAAAGAAGCCCCCCCAGAGATAGACGTCGCTCCACAGCCTGTCCCGGACATCGGTCATGTCATAGGCAACCAGGATTCTCCCCATCTCCTTGCCTTCGGGGGAAAGAAAGCGGGATGAGGTGCTGACCAGAAAATGCCGGTCTTTCACCCTGAGGTCCGAAAACTCGGAACTCATATCGATCTGATTGAGGATCGGCTTGAAAAACTCGATGTCCTGCTCTCGTTTGTCTTTGCTGGCGGGTGACGGTTCTCCAGGCAGCGGCAGATCGGATGGAATGAACACGGACCCGTCTTTCGTCTGTATGATGACGGTTTTTATGTCATCGAAAATCCACTTGTACGTGAAATGAAAATAAGCGGGACTGGTGGCTACCTTGATGACGCCGACAACGGTGCCATCACTGTCGTTAATGACCGGCACCGCCACGCAATGGTGGAGGGGGAGTGGTCCCGCTTCAAACCCGTAAACAGGTTTGCCGGACGCGAGTGCCGATCGGATGGCCGGGGACGCGAGGTGGGATGTTTGCAGCGCCGGGGCCGAACCGGGATTCTGGTAAATAATGTTCCCTTTTGTGTCGGCAATGAACAGAGCAATCACCGGAACGTATCGCTTGCCGAACGAGGCAAAGACGGGATCGAAAATGCGGCTCAGGCGTTCCCGGTCTTTTCCCACGACATGGGCGGCTACCCCTTGCTCGACAATTATCGACCTGAGGTAATTGTTCATGCGTTGATTGAGCCAGGTTGCCTCGCCCTCGTAAATCTTTTTGAAGGTGCCATTGGTCTTGCTGGTGGAAAAATAGTAATCCGACATTTTCTTCTGCAGGACGAGCAGGGAGAAGAGAAAAAATGTACAGAACAGGAAAATGTACGTGACCGTAACTATTCGGCTTTTATTTGTTTCAAGAAATTTCATCATGATTCGGCTCCAAGGGGGAATTGCCCTATGTGTGGCTGGCCGCTGTAGCTGTACCGGTGCTTGTGGATAGGTATTTGTTACAAAATAATAAACTAAATGCGTTTTGCCGCGCAATGAAATAGTTCCAGTCCTGCTTCATATCGATTCAAGTATACCAGCAAAACAACCCCGTCCCCCACCCGTTTCCTTTTCCCCCGTATTCCGGAAAGTAGCTCGTACATCCATTGAAGCCCTCGCGGGTAGCAGCGGCGTCGTCGGGCTACCGTGCTGTGCCGGCGCCTTGTCCGGCCCCCGGAGCCCCTTTGTGAGCAATTGGTATATTCCTTCTATTAAAAGATAAAAAAGCTTGACTCAAAAAAAATAGTCTGCTTTTATGGAGTAAAGTTTTAAATGTTTTGTAAATATGGACTAAAAGTAAGCCTAGTTGTAATATTTGAGGTTTTTAAGCGGTGTTTTTGCTGATTACCAGTACCTGGCGGCGCGGGAGAGTCTCCCCGTCTGTCAATGGGAATGTTCTGAATGGATGCATTTGCGCTGTGCGCGGCCAAAAAAGCAGGGAAAGGAGAAGGTGCCCATGAAATGAAAGGACCAAGCCGTACGCGAAGTTAACACGTCAACTGCTAAGGAGAATAACGATGGTGTCATTAAGAATTTCGAAAATTATCGCGAAAAGCCTCGCCCTGGTAGCCATTCTTTCCAGCACCTGTTTTGCCTTCAGCGAAGGGAGCGACTACGTCGCGCTGAAAAAGCCGATTCCCAACGCGAAGAACACCCTGATCAAGGTTTTCAGCTACGACTGCCCCTTCTGCTACAAGTATGACAAGCAGGTGACCCCCAAGGTGGTGCCCCGGTTGCCGGCTGATCTTCAATTCAGGCCGTTTCAC